>JBIKSB010000078.1:0-5477 GCA_044348855.1 Ilumatobacteraceae bacterium
TTCATCAACGGAGAGATGTTTAAATTGAAAGTTCACTGATTCGATATAGCGCTGATCGCGTTTTGCTTCGTGCACAACGAATGTCAGAAAGTCGTTGAGATCTACAACACCGCGTTTTTTCTTCGTCTTTTCATACGTCTCGAATACTTCGACGAAACGTTCTGGACCAAGCGGAATAGTGAGTCCTGCTCGCGTCATTTTCTCCACCGACTGCGCGGGTGAACACATGTGGCCATGAGCCCAGTCAATTGCAGCGAGTATGTCCTGCAATCCTCCCTTGCGGGCGTCCGCTCCCATGCTCAGTGACAAAACAGAAGTGCGATTGTTGATGATGACAGGTGCTGTTTTCCCTTTGTCCTGAAAGTGCTGCATCATGAGTCGACGCGCAACAGCATGGAAGGTGCCAATTGTTGGCTTGCCGTCTAGATCAAACTGCGAGAGTCGAGCACGCATCTCGGTCGCGGCCTGACGAGTAAAGGTGATGGCGAGAGTGCGATTGATATCGGCAGTTTCAGAAAGCGCCCGCCAGGCAATCCGACGAGTCAGTACTGTTGTCTTTCCCGAGCCGGCTCCGGCGCGCACCACAATGATTCCCGACGGGGCAGTCACCGCAGTGCGTTGGTCTGCATCAAGACCGACCAGCACAGATTCTGGGCTGAGGGCCCTTTGTGAACTACTCGGGTCGTTTGTTCGCACCCCATGAAACTAGGCGGTTGCTACCCTTTTGCCATGCCCTTTTCCCCTCGCCACCTAAATGATGGAGAAACGCTTGTTCTGGACCTCCACCCGCATTGGTGGTTTTTTGGACCCGAGTCCATTTCTTTGGTGGTGTCCATGTTTGGCACCATCTATCTGCGCTCTCTGGTGTCGGGCTGGTGGGAGACTGCGGTGACTTATGTGGGGCTTGCTGCACTCATTGTCTCGATGTCATGGCTGATTGTTGCATTGATCAAATGGCGCACCACGTACTTTGTTGTGACATCACACCGTCTGATTTATCGGCAAGGCGTCGTGGCACGCAATGGTGTGGAGATACCACTAGAGCGCGTGAACAATGTGAACTTTGCCCAAACCATTTTTGAGCGTCTCTTGCAGGTGGGAGATCTGTTGGTGGAATCTGGCGGCCAAGAAGGACAGCAAGTGTTCTCCGACATTTCCCGCCCAGAAGAAGTCCAGAACATCATTCACTCCACTATTCAGCGAGAGAAGAATCAACGATTCGAGGGAGCTCCATCATTGGCAGGTATCGCCCATGAACTCGAACGTCTCGAAGCCCTCCGCGATAGGGGAACCCTTACCGATGAAGAGTTTGAAGAGCAAAAACGCCGCCTCATTGGTTAAGGACCCCTCGCTTTCGCGGCATCGCTGTGAACCTGTGAGAATGGCTATATGGCGCAGGTGACCCTTCCTTCAGGTGTTTTTTTGGAATACGAATCGATGGGAAATCCATCTGACCCCACGATGTTGTGGATTATGGGCTTTGGTGCCCAGATGACCGCATGGCCCGATGAGTTCTTGCAGATGTATGTGGATGCGGGTTTTCATGTAGTGCGCTTTGACAATCGCGATTGTGGATTGTCGTATAAACACGATGGCGTCATGGTGGATGTGGGTGCAGTTACTACCGCAGCACTCATGGGTGATCCACCGCCTCCGGTGCCCTACACATTGTCGGACATGGCTGCCGATGCAATCGGAGTTCTTGATGCTCTTGGTATTGATAGAGCGCACATTGTGGGTGCATCAATGGGTGGCATGATCGCACAAACACTCGCTATCGAGTTTCCGCACCGCGCCTTGAGTTTGACCAGCATTATGTCTGTGCCTGGCGACATGGCATATGGCACTCCGACGCCCGAAGCACTGAACACACTTGTCGCGCCACCACCAGAAGATCGTGCTGCCTACATTGAAGGTGCAAAAAACTGGTCGGTGTGGTGTTCAAAGAAATATTTTGACCTCGAGGAAGCACGTGCACGAGCTGCTCGGGAATTTGATCGCAGTTTCTATCCCGAAGGTACGCATCGCCAGATGGCAGCTATCTATGCATCAGGTGACCGATCTGAAAAACTTCAGACTCTTTCGGTACCCACTTTGGTGATCCATGGACGAGATGACACCTTGCTGACACCTTCTGGGGGAGAGCGCACTGCAGAACTCGTTCCTGGTTCGGTTCTCATGATGGTTGCCGATATGGGTCATGATTTGCCGCGTCCGTTGTGGTCATTGTTTGTTGACGCCATGACATCGCATGCACGACGCGTTCATTCGTAATCACGTTTATTCATTTACACAAGGAGATACGTCATGGCTGGCCCATTGAGCGGATACAAAATTATTGAAATTGCAGGCATTGGACCTGGCCCATTCGCCGCAATGATGTTGGCCGACATGGGTGCAGAAGTCATTCGTGTAGATCGTGCACAAGCAGTGCGTGGTCCGGCCGGCGACAAACCTGCGGGAGATCTCATGTTGCGTGGTCGTCGCAATATCGCTCTTGACTTAAAGAACCCCGATGGCGTGGAAGCACTGTTGCAATTGGTGGAAAAAGCAGATGGTCTGATTGAAGGTTTTCGTCCAGGAGTGATGGAACGACTTGGTGTGGGGCCAGATGTGTGTCTTGCACGAAATCCCAAATTGGTATTCGGACGCATGACAGGTTGGGGCCAAGAAGGCATGTATGCCCAAGCAGCCGGTCATGACATCAACTACATCTCCTTAGCTGGCTCTTTGGCACATTTTGCCCGCAAAGATGAAATGCCGCTTCCGCCATTGAACATGGTGGGCGACTTTGGTGGCGGTGGAATGTTCTTGGCCTATGGAGTTGTGTGTGGACTTCTCGAGGCTCAAAAGAGTGGAGTGGGACAAGTCGTTGACACCGCAATGGTTGATGGCGCAGCCACGCTGATGTCAATGTTTTGGTCGTTTAAATCCATGGGCATCTTTGATGAGAATGCACCAGGAACAAATCTTTTGGACACGGGCGCACATTTTTATGATGTCTTTGAATGCAGCGATGGAAAGTATGTCTCACTTGGTTCCATCGAGCCACAGTTCTATGCAGAGCTATTGAAATTGACGGGTCTTGAAGGTGACGCAGAGTTTGCGCGACAGATGGACCAATCAATGTGGCCACACCTTAAGGAACGTCTGCGCGATGTCATGAAAAAGAAATCGCGCGATGAATGGTGCGCAATCATGGAAGCAACCGATGTCTGTTTTGCCCCAGTGCTCACTATGAGTGAGGCTGCAGCACATCCGCACAACGTGGAACGCAAGACATTCATCAATATCAACGGACACATGCAGCCCGCGCCTGCACCACGCTTTTCTCGGACGATTCCGACGGTGGAGCGGCCATCGGCGCATCCTGGTCAACACAGTGCAGAGATCTTGCGCGACTGGGGCATCGCAAATGCAGATGCCTTGTTGTCATCTGGTGCCGCCAAGCAGGCACAGTAAGTGGGAACACTCGTTTGTTTTCATGCTCATCCCGATGATGAGTGCATTGGAACCGGTGGAACCATTGCGCGCGCTGCTCAAGAAGGTCATCGCGTGGTTCTTGTTGTGGCCACCAATGGTGACCATGGTGAAATTCCCGAAGGCCTTGGCGAAGGTGTATCACTTGTAGAAATTCGTCGCGAAGAAACGATGAAGTCAGCAGCAACTTTGGGAATTCAACGTGTGGTGTGGCTGGGTTACGAAGACAGTGGCATGACCGGTTGGGCGCAAAACAAAAACCCGGGTTCATTCTGTAATGCAGATGTGGCTACCGCTGCTGGGGCGTTAGCTGAAGTTCTTCGCGAAGAGAAAGCCGATGTACTTACCGCATATGACTGGCATGGCGGATATGGTCATCCAGATCACATCATGGTGCACAAAGTGGGACATGCAGCCGCTGCCCTTGTGCCAGAGGTGCGTCTATTAGAAGGAACGATGAATCGCGATCTGATTCGTCGCAACATTCAAATGGCTCGTGATGCGGGGTTTCTCAAGGAAGATGAAGGATTTAATCCCGATGGGCCAGCCGATGATGGCAATCCATTTGGCACACCTGAAGCAGAGATCAATCTGCGTGTTGATGTCACAGAGTTTTCCTCTCGCAAGCGAGACGCTATGCGCTGTCACGCAAGCCAATTGCAGGAGAACAGTTTTTTCCTTGCAATGGATGATGGCGCATTCGCAATGATGTTCGGCGTGGAATGGTTCATTGAGCCCGGAAGCACAGAGCCATTGCGAGACGGTTGGATTTTCTCGTGAGTCGCATCTACATGGTGCGCCATGGTCGCGCTGCAGCTGGTTGGAATGTAGATCCAGATCCTGGTCTTGATGACGTGGGACGTGCACAAGCACTGAAGGTTGCAACGCGCTTGTCCGCGCTAGGTCCATTGCCCGTAGTCTCTAGTCCACTCTTGCGTTGTCAACAGACTGCTTTTCCATTGGCTACTGCATGGAAAAAAGATGTGCGCATTGAATCTTTGGTCGGAGAGATTCCCTCTCCAGTGGGTTATGCACTTGAGGATCGAGTGGAGTGGCTGCGTGATGCGATGGCGGGAACGTGGGAACAAGTAGCCCAAAGTTCGGGGGCGCACTATCGCACCTACCGAGAAGATGTGGCCCAATTTGTGCAATCGCTCCGTGAGGACACGGTGATCTTTAGTCATTTCATTGCAATTAATGCAGCAATTGGTGCTGCCACCAATGATGATCGCGTGGTTATAGGCCATCTTGATAACTGCTCGGTATCGGTTTTTGAGGCAAGTGACGAAGGTCTATCTCTTGTCGAAATGGGTGGGGAAGCGGACACTCTCATCCGTTAGTCATCTCTGCATCGTGGCGACTAGATTTATCTTGTGATTTCCTCTGCGGTACTTGATACCTCATCCTCGCTGTATGACTCCCATTTGTCATGGGCCTGGATCACGATTATCGCCAATGGTTTTGCAGGGGTGTGGGCACTGGCCGCACACAAAATTCAACCATTACGTACCCGTGCTCTGTGGTGGTACACCGGAGTTGCCCAATTCACTGTCTTTGTGCAAGTAGCCATTGGTGTGGCCATTGTGAACAAGGAAAAGATGGAGTTTCCCGCGTTCCATGCGTTTTACGGATTTGTCTCCATCATGGCTGTGGCAATCATCTACTCGTATCGTCACCAACTCAAAGGTCGCGTGTATTTGCTGTACGGCTTTGGTGGTTTGTTCTTGATGGGTCTGGGCATTCGCGCGATGTTGGTGGGTCAATCCGCCTAGAAAATAGAAAAAAACTACCCAATAGTGTAGTTTTTCTCCATGAAGAAATTATGGCGAACTTTTCCACTATTGGCAATTTTGGCAGTGGGAATTGTTGGTACGGGGAGTCCCGTACACAAAGCTTCCGCTTTTGCCGGAGGCGCCGGTACTTCTGTTAATCCGTACCAGATCTCCTCCTGTTCAGAACTTCTTGAGATTGATGACACAGTGGCGAATTTGTCTGCT
>JBIKSB010000079.1:0-5458 GCA_044348855.1 Ilumatobacteraceae bacterium
TGCCGCACGCGCTCAAGAGTTAATGCTGACTGGTCGGCTGTTTGACTCCGCAGAAGCTCTCAACATGGGCCTTGTGACCTCGGTGGTCTCTGAGACAGATTTACTTGAGACGGCATATCTGAAAGCCGAAGAAGTGATGCTCAATACACCCCTGGGTGTGGCTCTCACTAAAGAAGGTATGTGGTCAGCCTTGGAGATTCCAGGCTTGCAAGCAGCCATTGATATGGAAAACCGCCAACAGATTATGGCGAGTTTTTCAGATGACGCGAAAGAGACTCGCCGTGCACGAATGGAAAAGCGCCCACCAAAATACACAGGGTGACGATCTTTTATATTTCGTTCAATCTCGAGTGGAGTTCTTCCGAGAGCCGTTGGGGTACTAGTTTGAGTGCGTGAGTGAACGCGAAGTAATGACTTGGGACATATTCGGATCTGCGAGTCGAGAACTTGCAACCAGCGTTGCGACGTCTGGATATGAACCAGACATCATCTTGGCAATTGCGCGAGGTGGTCTTCTCGCAGCTGGTGCTATGGGGTATGCGTTGGCTGTAAAGAACCTGTACACCATGAACGTCGAGTTCTACACAGGTGTTGACGAACGTTTACCGGTTCCCATGATTTTGCCTCCCGTACCTGATCTTGTGGAGTTGAGATTTGCTCGGGTTCTCATTGTGGATGACGTTGCAGATACAGGTCATACATTGAAAATTGTTCAAGACTTTTTCAAGGGTCGCGTAAAGGAAGTGCGTTCGGCGGTTCTGTATGAGAAGTCACATTCCGTAGTGCGTTGTGACTATGTCTGGAAGCACACTGATTTGTGGATCAACTTCCCATGGAGCGACAAAGACCCGGTTGTACAACGCGAAGGCATTGTTAAAGACGCCTAGTTGTAGTTGTGCGAAATTGATCTCTTTCGCGCTATTTCACGTCATCCAAAATAGTGAGTGCGGTGTTGCGCCCACTAGATCCCCATACGCCAGCACCCGGGAACGTTGCTGCGCCAGTGAGATACAGACCCTTGATGGGGGTGCGGTAACGGGTCAGTTCAGGGTTTGAGCCGAGAAAAGCCGCCAAAGGTCCGCCTGCAAAACTTGTTGCGTGTCCTTTGGGAAGATGAAAATCTTTCTCGTAGTGCATTGGCGTGACCGCACGCCATTCAACGATGGACTCCATAAATCCTGGTTGTGCAATCTGTGCCCACTGTCGCAGCCAACGTTCAGGCTCTTCGCGGGACTCCCAGCCTTCGCTAAATGAATACGGCGTGAAGAGTGCTTCAAGACTGAAGACATGCTGGCCAGGGGGTGCCAAAGTGGTGTCCTGCACCGAGGGTGCATTTGCAAGAAGCGCCATGCGGGGCATCATCTTTCCTTCGTGAAGTAATTGAGCGCCGCGATGTAGTTCTGCAACCGAGGGACTGATGACAATGGTGGAGCCCACTGGTGCGTAGTTGTTGAGATGAGGAACAGCCGAGGTAACTGCATCAATTTTTGATTCGTAGCCTTCGCCGGGAACAGCTTGATTCCATTTGTTAATGAGCGAGGCCGCACGCGAAGGTGGATTCTTGAGCCATGTCACAAAGGTTCTTCGTGGGTCACATGCAGAGACCACCACACGGGCAGTCATAGAGGCACCATCTTGTGTCTGTACAGCAGAGACACGTTGGCCTTCGCAGACGATTCCCACCACTCGAGTTCCAGTGCGCAGCATTCCTCCTGCCTCCAAGAATGATTGCAAGAGAGCATCTGGCAAGGCGCCACTTCCGCCGACTGGTCGTCCCACTTTTTCTAAATGGCGAAGAGCGAATGAAATTGCACCGAGTCCCGTGCCAGGAGTCTCTGGGGAAAGACCCCACACCACTGGCCCTTCCACCATGGCGGGTCCAATGATTGCTTCGTTATCAAAAAACTGTCGCATGACATCGGCAGCCGACATGCGCGACATTTTCAACATTGTGGCCATACCGCTTCCGCCACGGCGAAGAACTGAACCAATGAGTGATGCTCGAGTGGGTCGATGTGATGCTGCCTCGGTAATGAGGCGAGCCACAGGCAACATTGTCTTTACGTATCGCTTGTATCCGGTGACCGAATCTGGATGAGATTGGGCAAGTGAGTCGAGGGTACGTTCCACGTCTTGCCAAATTTCCCAAGGCTTTTGGGAGGACCAATCCATATTGACTTGAGGAGGCTCGACATCGATGTAGGAAAGTCCGTACTTAGCAAGGTTTAGTTCTTCGGCGATGGGTGTGGTGCGAAACGCAAGATGGTCGCAATTACAGATATTGACCCGAGCGCCTGCAAACATCTCACTTGATGCGGTACCACCTACCGTGTCGCGTGCTTCGATGAGCATGGTGGACAGTCCTTGTCGTGCAAGGTAGGCGGCGGTTATGAGTCCGTTGTGGCCTGCACCAATCACGATTGCATCAAAGTCGGTCTGCACGGTGCGAGTCACCATCCCATTCTTCCACTCAGATAGGTTGGAGACATGAACTCAACGAGGCATTTGGCAGATCTGCGTGCACCAGAGCTCTCTGGTGCGCTGACCAAAGACTCCATCATCGTGTTGCCCCTCGGCGCAATTGAGCAACATGGTCCCCATTTGCCCTTAAATACAGATTTTGTTGTTGCCGATGCAGCTGCACAGGCAGCGGTTCAGGCGGTAGGTGCAGAGGTGGATGCGTGGTTGTTGCCCACATTGCCGTTCACCAAGTCCAACGAGCATGCATGGTCACCAGGGACGATGTGGTTGTCGGCAAATACATTGATGTCAGTTCTTGATGACATTGGACGGAGCATTGCCTCCACATCAGCGCGTCGCGTCTTGTTCATTAATGGTCACGGCGGCAACAGTGCATTGGTGCAAGTGATGAATCGTGAACTGAGATTGAAGTATGGCTTGCAAACTTTTCTTGCCCATCCACACATGCCCGCAGATCAAGGTGGCGCGTCTGCTGCATCTGAACTAGGAATGGGAATTCACGGAGGCATGGATGAGACCTCTGTAATGCTGCATCTCAAGCCAGAACTTGTCGACATGTCACTTGCGGTGCGTCGAGTGCCTGAAGCTTTGGCCGACAACGAACATGTGCGTTTCGGGGGCAAGGTTGCGTTTGGTTGGCTTTCTAACGACTTTTATCCAGATGGCCACATTGGTGATCCCACTGGGGCTACGGCCGAGATCGGTAAGCGAATGTTTGACTCAGCAATTGATTCCCTGTGTGGCGCACTTAAAGAGATCAGTCGTTTCGATTTCGGACGATAAAGACAGAATCACTTCTGTAACGAGATTGTCGTGTCCAGGAAGTCATTGGTGACTAGCTGTTCTGCTGTCAGATCCATCGTTCCTTCATTCGGGAATGCGTTGCGAAACGCAGCGATGAAGTCATTCGTGCGTTGTAGGTCGAATGAACCCAACACATTGTCGGTCCCATTGCTCACAAGTTGATCAGTCACCATGATGTTGTGGGCCGCGCGAGCTTGATCGGGGCTGTAACTCCATGTTGTCGTGAATTGGCGTGCGGCATCCACAATGCGTGCGATGGCTGGCTCTGGGTTTAAAAGGAAGTCCTTAGTGGATTTCTGCAACGCGGGAACAAGGGCTTCAAGGCATTGCGAATAGCGGGTCAGTTGATCTGGGGTTGCAGACACAGCCATTGCATAGGGTTGCCAACCTGAGCGATGTATGTACTGATACGAAATATCTTTCATCCAGTCTCGATAGATGTATCTATATGCATAGGGGTCAACGGTGGAAAGCCCCTGTTGCAAAAATATGCCACCTGAGGCAATAAACGGAATCGGTGTGCCATCAAAGGTGTTCACAGGCTGAGGAGCTTTGAGTTGCTGTGTGGCTAAGAGATGCTGCATGAAATATGCGCCGTCGGCGTACATGACACGAATATCCCAGGAGTTGTGATCGGCAATTTCAGTAGCCGTGGGATAGGCGTCCGGATTCCAATAAATGATGTCTGGAGAGATCTGAAAGGGTGCGAATACTGCCTGTGTGGGATACGCACGCACGTTCTTGGCAGCTTCATCTGTGTCCACTAGGCCGAGAAGAATGTTCGGGTCCTTGTGCAATATTGACGACACTTGTTCGTACTCGGTCACCTTGCCACCATGGCGAATCTCTATGCGGGAACCCTTGAGATCTGAATTATCGGTAAGCAGTGCTGCGTTGACAGATTGCGTGGCAGCATCGATGGTGTACTCAGGAGAAAGAAGTTGGTACAGAAAACCCACATCCGACATGGGCATTTCATTTGTGTGGAGAACGATTGTTTCTGGACATACACCCGAATGAGGAATCTGTGACGATGACGTGGGTGCCGACACTGCATTCGTACAACCGCCAAGAATGACGGCGACAAAGAGGTAACGAATGTTCACGATGAATAATTCTACGTGAGCAAGTTCTTGTACATCTCAGACGTTAAGAGTTGACCATTCTTGATCACAATGCGTTGTGTGGGCCCCATTGCGATTGCGTGACGAATGTTGTCCGCAGGAACTGCAACCAAGTCCGCAACCTTGCCGACTTCTAAGCCACTGTGATGTCCATAGATCACCTGGGCCGCAGATGCGGTAATCATGTCGTAGGCATCATGTGTGGATTGATGTGCTGCCATCACAAGCAGCGATGCAGTTTCTAGTGGGTCAAGGCGTCCCACGGGGTTAAAGGGGTCTTGGACATTGTCTGCGCCTGCGGCAACAGTGACGTGATGTTTGCGGAGAAGATCAACAGGAGTAATTGCGCGGGATTTTCTTGCATGAGTATCTCGCGACTGCAAAAACAGATTCGTCTGGGGAAGAGACGTCACAGTGATAGATGCCTGAGCCACTTTCTCTGCAATGCGCTCTATGTCTTTGTCTTCTCGTACCGAGAGCGCCACACAATGACTTGCATTGAGAGCAACTGTGGGAGAGGTGCGTAGTGCGACATCGGCCAAAGTTTCAAGGTCGTGCGATGTAGGTCGGAGATTCTCATCTGCATGGAGGTCGAGAGGCAGATCATGGTCATGTGCTAACTGCAAGAGAATGTCAATGGCCTGTGTGGGGTTGTCGTCAAGATGAGGACAACCCCCAATGATGTCGGCGCCTGCCGCGATGGCTTCTAGGGCGAGCGATTGACGTCGGGCACCATCTACACCTGTCAGGGGCCACTCGAGCAGCATGGCTACTTGAATGTCGATGAAGTGAGCACATCGACGCTTGGTTTCAAGAAGTGCGAGCAAAGGCGTAAGGCCGCCTTCAAGTGTGACGTCGGCATGGCTTCGTATTCCCGTGACGCCATTACGTGACAGCACGACAGCAGCCTTGGTTGCTCGTGAAACAATGTCCTCAAAAGTAATTGTGGAACGGATTGCGTCAAGACCAACAATGGCTCCCATGAGGTCGCCTTCGGGATTGTCCACACGGTCTGCAAGAAACGCTTTGTCGAGATGTGCATGGGGTTC
>JBIKSB010000080.1:0-5449 GCA_044348855.1 Ilumatobacteraceae bacterium
TTCAACATTGCGTCGCTCGCACACTATGCGTAGCGATGAACAGATGGATATTGATTATCGTCGACAAACACAGAGATATAACTTTCATCACAATGAAATGCGATGGTTGATTGATCAAGTCACACAGGATGAGAACCTCGTCGTCGACTTTATTTATAGACATGTGGATATTCCGCAAGTGGTGAACGCTCTTGCGGTTCAACGAGTCGCACAACACGTGGAACTTGAACACAAGAACTGGCTTATGTTTTTTGACCCTCGAGATGAAAAGTGGCGTTTCCAAGCAATTGATCACGACTTGAACTTTGGGAAGAAGTGGACGGCCGGATGCAAGTCGCGATGTGATGAAGTATTCGCAAATCCCTATATGACATATATGGAAGCAAATCGTTTCGCGCGGAGTTTTGTTAGGGTTCCTGAGTTTCGCGAGCTTCTCGATAGGCGTACACGAACTCTTGCGGATGCGTTTCTCACCGAAGGCATCATTGAGAAACGCCTAGAAGAACTGCATGTAGCGATGGCAACTGATGCCGCTCTCGATAAGGCGAAGTGGGGGCAATACGGGATACGGCAAACCCTCAAAGAGGCCCAGGATTTGATCGTCGAAGGTTACGTGAAACCTAAACGCGGGTACTACCTTCGCTCTGACGAGAAGTATTTACCTCTCTCGCAGAACAAGGTTATTTCCTATTCAATTGATGCTTCACAAACTGGTGAGATACGAATCACCAATACCGATGCGGTCTTAATTGATATCTCTGGACTTGCATTGCCTCAACTTGAAGGGCGAGTTCCGTCAGGAACAGTGATGCGGCCAGGCCAATCAGTCATTGTGACGGCAAAGAGAGTTCCTCGTGGTGAGGTGCAAGACAAGAATCTGCATGTGGCCGTGGAACTACTGTCCCAGGAGTAGTGCTTATGGCGCAAGAAGACGCAGTGCGGATTTCCATGGGGTTCCGCCAAGTTCTGGACGAAGTGCAGTCAAGGCCACACAGTACTTACTCACGCTCATGGGATGAAGGCCCAGGTGTGTGAAGACTCGATGCGACTGTCCGATTTGGCGTGCAGATTTAATCTCCACAATTGCGTGAGTCGCGCCAAGGTTGATCTCTGACCCGCGTAGAGAGGCACGCAGATGTGCATCGACAGTGATTCTTTCAGAAGAGTTTGGATCAAAAAGAGTGGTGCGGGAAAACGTGGTTTCTAAGGTGCGGTGATAGGTATGTGTGAGTGGTGCGTAGGAATTATCGGTCAGTGCAGTATTAAGCAAAGAGATATGCGCTTCACCTATTGGATTAGCAACGTCGTTCACATTAAGACCCCAGCGAACCTTTTGAGTCTGACCACGTGGCATCTTTAGCTTTATCTCCAGATATCCATTTGCTGGCTGATTATAAAAACGAGTGCGAATCTTGAATCGTTTACGACGTCGCTTGAGATGGTCGAAATATGTATGAAGATCCGTACTGTCGTAGTAGTGAGTCACATATGACGTGCTGTGGCTGTCATTGACGGTGAGAACCTTCGTGGTGGAGGGGAGAGATGCATACACTTCCGGGAGAAGACTTAGCGGAACAATGTATTTAGTGTCGAATCGCCGGAGCAATTCTGCTTGAGCAGATAAATCCTCTACAGAAATCTCTTCAAACCGAGAAAACGGATCCATTAGTGACTAGCGCGCACATCCAAGCGCATTGTCTCGCGAACGAAATCTATTTCAAGAACTGAGAGACGCTTCACTTTTCCGGCAATCTTGGTTTCCACAAAAGATTGAAGTTCTGATTCATCAGTGATGATGCGATCTAGTTCAATGCGCAGTTTCTGGTATTGCTCTGGCTTAATCAAAGCAGGGTGATCCACCACAAACATGGTGACTACGAGTAGTGCTGAGAAAACAATTTTGATATCGGTGCTTAATCCAGGAAGCCCAGTCATGAGGCCAATCACGAGTGACACCATGGTGTAGCCAATCTCGGATTGTGTCGCTTCGTCTGAACGTAGGCGCACAATGGACAACACTGCGAATAAACCAAATCCGACCCCCACGTTCAAAGTTGTGGATGATGACAAGGCAGCCGCTACCACAAAAAGGCTGACGTTGGTAGCGATGTATCCCACGGTGGCGTCACGGCGGCGATGGCGCAGGTAGTAGATGAAGAAAGCCAAGATCACAATCGCCACGGCATTGATTGCAAAATCCTGCAAAAGGGTAGAAAGGTTGAGTTCATTCATGACAAATAGCGAGCATAGTCCTATCGTTACACTTGAGCCGTGACGCAAAGGGCTAGACAGGCACAAATCATTGGCGTTGTCGCTCTTGTAGTTGTTGCAATCATTGCAACGGCACTGTGGATTCCTCTTCAGAGAAACTCAGTGACTCGACATGATGGTCAGATTTATCTCTCTGAGGTGAACTATCACGACGTCTCGGGACTGGATACACAAGATTTTCTTGAGATTCATAACTCCGGCACTAGCGATGTGGCGATAACCGATTGGTGTATCTCGGGCGTTGATTTTTGTTTTGATGACACCACAGTACTTACATCCGGCGCGACTGTAGTCGTAGCCGGGCATCAGTTTGAAGGCAAGTTGTCTAATTCCGATGAAGTGATTGAGCTGCGAGACTCATTAGACAACCTTGTCGACCAAGTGAAGTATTCCACTGAAGCTTCTTGGACACATCTCTCCGACGGCCGAGGACATTCCTTGCATCGTATAAAGCCCCTGCCCGATGAAACAACAGACATTGAATCTGAAGATAGTGAAGTTGCATTTCGAGAATTCAATCAAAGTAACTGGTCATCAGATGTGCCATCACCTGGGATCATCTATTCACCAAGTTTTCGAAATGAACTGCGAAAAGAAGTGTCTGTGGTGATGAGTGAGATTCATTATCACCCTGCTAACGACAATCCAGCTGAAGAGTTTGTGGAGTTGGCCAATGTATCTGCAGCAAAAGCGGAACTTGCCGACTGGTGTATTCCGGAACTGGGAGTGTGTTTTGATGCGGGGGATTCTCTTGAGTCGGGACAAGTGTTGGTTGTTCCATCATCGAGGTGGACTTCATCATTAGGCAATGGGGAAGGAGTTCTGCGGTTGCTTGATTCTGCACAAAAGCTTCAAGATGTAGCCCGCTATGAGGACAACGATCTCTGGCCTGCCTATGCAGATGGGTATGGATCATCGATTCAACGGAGAAATGGTTTTCTGTGGGGAACTGAACCAGGCAACTGGGAAGCTCTCACCCCTTCTCCGGGTGCTTATGTGTCGTCAACTGATGCGGACTATCTCCCCATGTTCAGTGACGTGGTGGTGACGCAGAGTCCTTCTTCGAGTGAACCTGTGCAGTTGCGTGCATCTTTGCGTGATGGAACTGATGCAATGTTGCACTATCGCGTGAATTTCGAAAACGATGTATCGGTGCCACTTGTGCGACAAAGCAATGACACTTGGTCGGGAACTGTCCCCAAGCAACCAGATGGCACATTGATCCGCTATCGACTTACAGCCTCAGATGGAGATTCGGAGGGCTCATGGCCACGAGCCGGTGATGGAATGGTGTACCGCGGCACTGTGGTTACTTCAACTGCAGACACTTTGTTGCCGCGCCTGCAGTGGTTTGTCGAAGATGAGTATTACAACCAGATCTATAACGACCGAGATCTCTATGGCGATGATGGATATCCCACAGTGATGGCTTTTGATGGCGAGGTTTTTGATGGAACCTTGATGCGTATACGTGGAAATCAATCACGTCTGAACCAAAAGCGAAAGTGGAAGATTGTCTTACCCCCTGGCTATGAGACAACATTAGGGGGGCGTCTTGTAACCCCCGTAAATGAGTTTGCTCTCAATTCCGCAGTGACCGATAAGTCCTTTGTACGTGAGATTCTCACCAGTGAGCTGCAACAAATGGGTGGAGGAATTGGGCAGCAAGTCTTCCCATTACGTCTCGAGCGTAACAATGCCTTCTATGGCCTCTACCTATACCAGGAACAACCCGATGGGCGATGGAGACAACGTTGGGGTTTTTCAGAACAAGCTGTGGCCTTTAAGTCAGATCGTCAAGCAACACTAAATCTGAATCAACTTGATCTTCCAAACTCGGAGATGCGGCAGCGATATCAACGAAGAACTCAGCGCTGGTTGGATCACACTGACGAGATTCGAGAACTTATTCGACAAGTCACCAATAGCAATCAAGAAGAAGTTCTTACATTCGTCTATCGTCATCTTGATATTCCACAAATTGTGGAAGCAATAGCTACCATGCGAGTTGCACAGCATCTTGAGTGGGAACATAAGAATCATTTGCTCATTTTTGATCCTGCAGATGAGAAGTGGCGCCTCATTCCGATTGATTTTGATTTGAACTTTGGGCGTCAATACGTTTCTGGGTGTAATTCATTATGCGAAGAAGTATCGGCCAGTGGATATATGGAGTACATGGAAGGGAATCGTTTGGGTCGCCTGTTCTTGAGGATTCCTGAGTTACGTGAGATGCTCGACCGTCGCACCCGCACATTGGCCGAGGGATTTCTTGCAGAGGGGTACATAGAAAAACGAATTGAGGAATGGGAAAAACTACTGCGAGGAGATGCCGCTAAAGATCGAAAGATCTGGTTCACATACGGCGAACAACAGAGTATGCAAAAAGGTCAAGAGTTGTTATTGCAACAATACGTAGTGCCTAAGCGAGAACTCTTTCTGGGGCCTAATTCCCAACAGCGATTACCTGCCACTCAACCCACATCACCAATAATCTCATTTTCAGAAAGCGGGCCTGTAGTGGTCACCAACAATGACCTTGTGGCAATTGATATCTCTGGTGTATCGATTCCCAGACTAAAAACCAAGGCGCCTGCAGGAACGGTTCTCGTCCCAGGTCAATCTGCCGTTTTCGAGACAGAGCGTCAACCAGTGAGCCCGGGTGATGCGCGCCAGATGCATATTTGGGTGACATCGCCGTGATCTTAGGAAGAAGTGCTTAGCTTCTGGACAAGTCGTGATTGTCTACATGGTTGTTCGACCGCGTAATACGACACGGCTCCAAGCCCTACCGTTATTCCCACTGCAAGAAGGCAGATGACGAGTTGATTCCATTCAGTTGCGTGACGATTCAACAATGTGAGCACAGGAATCTGCCAGATGTAGAGACCATATGAAATCTTGCCAATCCATTGCATGGAGGCATGAGTGAGTAAGGCCAACACTGGAAATACTCCATGGGCAAGCGCGAGAATGACGACCAATGTGGCGATGTCAAAAAGTGCCATGCCGCCATCCCAGATGAACGGCTTCCATCCATCTGCAATCGAATGAACAATCACCATGGCAACTACAGCGGGAAGAGACAGCATGCGCAGAGTGAGGAGAGAGATATTTGAGGTCTTCATCCACAACGCTGCTCCAAGTGCTCCCACCACCAGACTCACAATGCGAGCAT
>JBIKSB010000081.1:0-5336 GCA_044348855.1 Ilumatobacteraceae bacterium
TACCCCTGGCGAACATGACATGACAATGTCGTTATCTCGCACGCTCCACGCAGCACCCATCTTCTCGGCAATCTGAAGGATTGCCGCATCTCCTTGATGCATCCCAAGTGCCAAGTCACGAATTTGCAACTGACCACCACGCAACAAAAGCGCCACGATAGGAAATGCAGCAGAGGAAAAATCAGGCTCCACCACGTACTCACAGGCTTGATAGGTCATGTGTGGAATTTCAATTCTGTTGTCCGACATCACAACTGGGACACCAAAACTCGCCATCACTCTGGCTGTCATCGCAATATACGAACTTGAGACCTGTGGTCCTTCCAGATCAATAACTAGACCACCAGCCAGATACGGAGCAATCAGCATTAACGCAGATACAAACTGGCTGGACACATCTGCCTTCATAGAGATTTGGCCGCCCGAGACTTGTCCACCCGACACCGACACAGGAAGATGTCCCGGCTCCCCAAGAGGATCAACAGTGGCACCAAGTCGCACAAGTGCATCATGCAAATCGCCCATGGGGCGAGATCGCAACGGTGCACCACCATCAATAACAGTGAAGGAATCAGAGAGCACCGCTACTGCGGTGAGAAAACGTGATGAAGTACCTGCAAGTTGAGCATCAACAATTCCGGGAAGAACTGCACGCGGGTTACCTTGAATGTGGCAACCATTCTGCGATGAGGTGACCACCGACATCTCGCGCAACACCTTGAGCACCACTTCTGTGTCATCACCATCAGGCAATCCACGTATCTGTGATACTCCGTCTGCGAGCATCGCACACACAAGAGCCCTATTGGCAACACTTTTTGAGCCAGGCACGGCCATCTCTACATCGAGTGGCCCAAATGGTGGAGAAAAGCGCGCAACACTCATGACAAAGGTTGCACTGCAGGCCTAAAGCCACGTGCAAGAAGTCCACCGCGGAAGGCTTCTGCTTGTTCGGCGCGCACCACAGTCACCATCACTCCTCGATCACCTTCTAGTGAGTGCACTATTTCAAAGTTAAAAATGTTGACACTGAGCTCGCCCGACAACGTGAACACTTCAGCAGCAGCTCCAGGTCTGTCAGGAATAGGTATGCGTACTTCACTAAGTCGATCAACAGGCCCTGCACTTATCGGCAAGTTGGTGCGTGCTTGACGCGCCTGGGTGAGCATTGACAACAATTCCTCGCGCTTGCCTCCAGCAACCACATCACGCATCTGAACGAGGCCCTCAATAAGTGATGACAAGCCCTGCACAATTGCTTCTTTATTGTGTTCACAAATATCTAACCAAATGCCAGGGCGCCCAGAGGCGATTCGTGTCATGTCGCGGAAGCCTCCTGCGGCAAGGCGCAACAATGCAAGGTGTTCTTCAGAATGATTGTCTGCGAGTCGCATCAATGTCGCAGCAGTCAGATGCGGCACGTGACTTACAATTGCAACCACATCATCATGAGTTGCAGGATCAAGGGCCACAACTTCCGCACCAAAACTTGTCACAAGGGCAGCTAGACGAGTGAAGGCGTCGTCTGTTGTATCACTACTTGGACACAACACCCAGACGGCTTTATCAAACATTGTGGAATCAGCGCCGTCGATTCCATCAAGCTCTGAACCTGCCATCGGATGACCAGGAATAAAACGTGCGTCACGCACAGCAGACGCCACTCGCGCCTTCACCGACCCCACGTCTGTCACTATTCCGGTGGTGTGTTGTAGCGCCCGTGTCACCTCGTCAACAACAGTGGTCACCGGCGTACACACAAATGACACCTCTGCATGAGACACCAATCCGATACGAGAGATGATGTTGCGATCCATGGCCTTATGAGCCACAGCCTCATCACTATCCTCGCCAGCCACTTCATAGCCTTGCTCTGCCAATGCCAACGCCAAAGAGGCACCAATGAGACCAAGACCAATCACATTGGCCCATGGCGCTTGCGCAGTTGCTTCGTGACTCACTCTGAAATCGTATCTGTCGGCAGCATCTCGACTGACTCTGATAAATCTCGTACTTCCTGCGTGGTGAGCTCTCGAAATGTTCCGGGTGCCAAGGAAGTGTCTCTCAAAGGACCAATGCGTGTACGTGCAAGCCGAATCACAGGGTGACCAACCGCCTCACACATGCGACGCACCTGACGATTACGGCCTTCGTGGATGACAATTCGCAACACACCACGGTCAGGCTGACCCACCTGAGCAGGTGCAGTCCACCCATCTTCTAGTTCAACCCCCTCGCGTAGTTCCCTCATCGCCCCCGATGACACACCTTTGGGGCCACATTCGACTTCCGCGATGTATTCCTTCTCGACACCATGTCGCGGATGTGTCAGATATTGAGCCAGTTGCCCATCATTAGTCAGAATAAGTAGTCCGGTGGTTTCCATGTCCAACCGACCCACCGAAAAAACACGTGGTTCTTCTGGCACTAACTCCAACACAGTAGGTCGCCCATGAGTATCTGCCGAGGTGGTCACTACGCCTTCGGGCTTGTTCAACAAGTAATACACCAAACCAGGCAAAACCCCTACTGGAGCATCATCCACACACACTTGATCACGTTCTACGTCGACGCGTCGCCCCAATACTGCGACTTCACCGTTCACTGTGACTCGACCATCAGCAATGAGTTCTTCACACACTCGACGCGAACCGTATCCCACGCGCGCAAGAATTTTTTGCAGACGTTCTCCCTCTTCCGAGGCATCTTGAGCACGCTGCGCCCATTGCTCCCACAATGGTGGTTCAGGTTCCGCGCCTCCCGGCGGGGTGTGTCGAGAAGTCATGACGGCTCTGTTGACTCCACGGACTCTTCTGATTCATCTGCCGCAGGCGCCACGAATGGATCGGCCTCTATGCGCAATGTCTTTTCCAGTGCTTCAACCAATGACGCATCAGGAACAAACGACGCAATCGGTGGCATGTCGGCCAAAGACGCCAATCCAAGTTTTTCCAAGAACAGTTGAGTAGTCCCCCACATCACTGCTTGACCTGGACCAGAGTCGCGCGCAACTGGCGCAATGTATCCACGACCATGCAAAGTGCGCATCACCGCATCGGGATCAACACCACGAATAGAGGCAATCTGTAAACGCGAGATGGGTTGTTTGTATGCAATGATCGCGAGTGTTTCCAAGGCAGCACCCGACAGACGTGCGCGTTGTCCATCGAGAATGAATCTCTCCACATAAGGTGCGAGATCTGGATGAGTTTGGTAGCGCCAACCTCCCGCCACCTTTGCAATCTGAAAACCATGTCCTGCTTTCTCATAGGACTCGGCTAAACGTGCGCACACATCTTCGATAGTGGCACTGGGTAACTCCACTAGTTGCGCAATCAGGTCCGTGGGAACAGGTTCATGGGCGACCAAAAGAATCGCCTCCACCGCACGCACCGACTCTGTGGTGATCTCAACATCCATAATCTCTAACCTTCGTACGTATCAATCTCAAGTGGACCACTGTGACCTGGCCCGATACCAGTCCACTGCACAGTGATGTCGCCAAATCGATCGATTTGGTCAATCTCGATGTAGCCCTGTTTGTACATCTCGAGCAATGCCAAGAAACGCACGACTACTTCCAAACGCTCCACTAAGCCACTTGTGATCGATCTAAATGTCGCCGAACCCATACGCGGCAACTCGTCCATTAATTCTTCCACGGCCTCGGCAACTGTGAAACGAATCGGTGACACATGGTAGAGATTCACTTCATCACGAGGACGTGGTGTGATTGCACGAACAAAGCCTGTCTGCAACTTTTCAATCGTGAGGCCTTCAAGAAGATCTGGAGTGACTTCTGCAAAACGCTCGTCCGCACCGACACTTCGCCCATACACACGATCTGCGTCATCGACAAAGTGCGCCAGAATCTTGGCGACATCTTTAAAGGTGCTGCACTCAAGAAGACGAGCCAAGAGAAGGTCACGCTCTTCCCATAGTGCGAACTCTTCGTCAAGATCGACGGTTTCTTTCCCTGGCAACAATCGACGAGCCTTGAGTTCAATCAATGTTGCAGCAATCAGAAGGAATTCCGTGGCGATATCGAGATCCAACTCCTGCATTTTGGCCAGCTCGCCCAAGTAGGCATCAACAATCGTGGACAAACTGATTTCGTGAATGTCCACCTCCTCTTTCATGATGAGGTGCAGTAGCAAGTCAAATGGGCCCTCATAGACCGGTGTTGCTACGTCAATTGCCACCTCTCTAGCGTAGTTCGCCCACCTGCGAGTAGAACCAATCCTGTGTGGCGAGCAAGTGGGAACTAGCGTAAAGGTCGTGCCCCGCGTTCTATCTTGTATCCAACCCACAGGCTCTGTGCACCTTGGCAACTATCTAGGCGCCCTCGTCAATTGGGTGAGTGGCCAACACGAGGCTGATGTCTTTCACGGCATCGTGGATTTACATGCCCTCACCGTTACAGATCAACCAGGCGTACTTGGCGTCCAGACACTTGACCTAGCTGCCATGTTGTTTGCTGTTGGTCTCGATCCACAAGTGGCCACGGTCTTTGTACAGAGCCATATTCATGAGCACAGTGAATTGGCCTGGATAATGGAATGCACGGTGTCATACGGCGAACTCAGTCGCATGACACAGTTCAAAGACAAATCCGCAAAGCGAGAAGGCGACTTTGTCTCCGCAGGCTTGTTTACATACCCTGCACTACAAGCAGCCGACATCTTGCTCTACGACGCCAACGACGTTCCCGTCGGTGAGGATCAACGCCAACACGTAGAAATCACCCGCGACATAGCGGTGCGATTTAACCATCGCTTTGGTGACACATTCGTCCTCCCTAAGGCAGTGCATCCCAAAGCCGGAGCCCGTGTTATGGATCTACAAGATCCCACGTCAAAAATGTCAAAATCTTCAACCACTGAAAACGGCATTGTGTACCTTCTCGACGACAACAGTGTTATTGAGAAAAAATTCAAGCGTGCTGTCACTGACTCTGATGGCGTCGTGGCCTATGACCGGGATACAAAACCAGGAGTCGCCAACTTGCTCGACATACTGTCCGCCTGCACACAGACCCCCATTGACACTCTTGTCTCGCAATACAGCCAATACGGGCCACTCAAAAAAGACACCGGTGATGCTGTTATCGCGCTCCTGGAACCCATTCGAAATAGATTTCACGAACTACAACAGGACCGCGCTGAACTGTCCCGATTATTGAGTATAGGCAACGACCGCGCACGCAATGTGGCAGCAACCACACTGTCACGTGCACACTCAGCTATCGGCCTATTGCCGCGAATTTAAATGTTGTCGGCCGCGTACAACGCACGACTGACGTCATCGTCTACTTCTTCTGCAACAAGTGCAATTGT
>JBIKSB010000082.1:0-5335 GCA_044348855.1 Ilumatobacteraceae bacterium
CACAACAAGATTGAATGGGAATGTGATTCCAAGCGATGCGGTGACATAGAGCCCAGGGCTTGCATGAGGCAGTGCAATTCGTACCGCGGCAGGTGCGGCGATGTACGAAGCACTTGCGGCAAGTGTTGCAAGTATCGCAATACCACCAGTGGATAGACCTACCACGCTTCCCATCAGTGCGCCAAGACTTCCATTGATGAGAGGAATCGCAATTCCCAAGAGCAGAACTTGGAAACCAGCGGATCGTATGTCGCGGAGTCTTTCAGCGGCAAGAACACCCATCTCAATAAGGAACAATGCAAGCGCACCAGCAAAAAGCTGTACAAAGACGCCGTCGGTGGGGAGCAGTCGTTCATTACCCACAATCACACCAATCAGCATTCCCGCCACTAGAAAAGCGATGCTTCGACCTCGGATTACTTCGCTTAAACCTTCTTTCCAATGTGCAGAAGAGTTTTCCTTCCGTGCAAGAAACAACGCGACAATGATGCCCACGATTTCAAGAACGGCAAGAAGGCCGGCCATGAATCCTTCATAAGAAATTTCTTGAGTTTCAAGCGAAGTGAGCACAACTGTAAACGTGACAGCAGAGACTGATCCGTAGTGGGCGGCAAGTGCAGCGGAGTTTGTGATGTCTACCTTGCCGAGTGCTCGGAAAAGGAGAAACGCAATGATGGGCGTGATGATGCCTAGTGCCACAGCGCCAAGTAATGGCTTCCACAAATCTTCGACAGGTGATTCAGCCAGTGATCGTCCACCTTTAAGGCCAATTGCCAGCAAGAGAAAAGTTGACAAGATGGGATACATCGCCTCTGGGAGACGAAGATCAAACTTGAACAATGTGGCAACAAGTGCCACGACGAATGCGACAACAGGTGCTGTAAGAAGATTGTCGGCAAGCGCAGATGCAATCATGAGCGTGCCTTCTTAATGAGTGGTGTCACGATTGCGCGAATGCTGTGTGCCGATTCCAAAGGATGACGAAGAGGAAGATCTAGGTTGACTTGATACACGTTGTTGCGTCCTACCTTTGCCACACTGAGATATCCAGATTCGGATAACTCGCGCACAATTCGATGCACACTGCGTTCTCGGATTCCCACTAAGTCAGCCACTTCACTCAGCCGGATATCAGACTGTTGGGAGATGCAGATCAGCACATGTGCGTGGTTGGAGAGGAATGTCCACTCTGGTGGGGAGGTTGTCACAGATTACATGATAACCAATACATGTAATCTGTGACAACTTTATTCTTCAGTGTCAGAAGATGGAGAGGTGAGCTCGTTCTCTGCTCTTTTGCGCCATTCATCAAGAGTGCCGTTCTTGATCGCAGACACTGCAGCATCAACGTCTTTCGGTGTCACCAAACCATCGGTGAGGGCCTTTTCGATGTCGCCACTTGCGAGCAAAACCGCTGCGAGGAGAACTCGTGCAGGGTTTGCATCACTGAGTACCACAGTGGTGGCAGAGGAGTTGTTGTCAACTGAACTGTTCTGAGAACAGCCAGAGAGTGACGCGCCGAACAACAACATCGGAACAAGCACCTTGGCGATACAAGCGGTGCTCATGGATTACTTCCACCTTGTGGATTTGAGTTGGCTGGCCCATTTGGTTGAGTAGTAGAACCACCAAGCTTGAGAGCAATATCTTCCAGAATCGCCGTGGTAAAGCCAAGAGATGCAAGCTCTTCTGCACTCATAAATGAAAGCGTCTCTTGCACCATGACTTTTGCCTTCTCCAAAGATTGTGTCAATAGCGCCACAAGTTCTGTGCCAATAGAAGTTGCAGCCGAGAGTCGCGTGGTGTAGTTGTTTGCCAATTGTTGTCCATAGAAAACCTGAAGCTGTTGTAGTTCATTGAAGTAACAGACATCCGATTCTTCATCTGTGGTTGCCGCTGTGATGCACTTTTCGAATTCTTGAGTGGCTAACTCAGATGCTGTCGCCCAATCTGTGGACACAATTTCCCAATACTGAAGTTGTCGATTGAGGCGTTCGGTAAATCGAGTTTGTAAGCGCAGTTTCAATTCCTCGGAAAGTTGTGCTGAGGTTTGTGGCGTAGATGTTGTCACGGGTGACTGTGGCACGTCCTCTTCAAAGAGGTCTTCATCGGGAATTTCTTCGTTCAGAACTTCGATATCTAACTCATCAATGGTGTCTTGTTCAATGATTCCTGTATCTAGGGCATATTGAATCTCGTACGAGAGCTCTAGGAGAAGCTCTTGGTTGGTGATCTGAAGTTCTAACGACGAAAGTGCCTCTGTGAGAAGCGAATTTGCAGCCTCTTCAATAGTGCGTGTTGCGCCTGCTGGAGTCTGTCCAAGCGACGTAATAGAAAAAGTTGCAATCACACAGGAGGCGATAAGCCGAGACAGGATTTTTCTGCGCACCTTGACATGCTACCCAATGCGTCATTTTGGCTACAGTCATTTCTATGGATGTCACTACTGCTGTACACACGCGCACTTCAATTCGTCAATTCACCAATCAGGCAGTGAAATCTGAAGAACTAAGCGAATTACTCGAGAATGCTGCATTTGCACCCAGTGGTGGCAATGTGCAGCCGTGGCGTATTTATGTGGTGCAAGGTGAATCAATGACACGGTTTAGGGAGTTTCTCTCCACACAGCCACCACTTGATACACCTGAATATGAGATCTACCCGCCTGGGTTATCAGAGCCCTATCGCACGAATCGTTTCGCTGTAGGTGAGCAGATGTATGCCACATTGGGGATTGAGAGAGAAGATAAAAAAGGTCGCTTGACACAAATGATGCGCAATGCAGATTTTTTCGGAGCACCCGCAGCTATTTTTTGTTATCTAGATCGACAGATGGGGCCACCTCAATGGTCCGACTGTGGCATGTTCTTGCAGACCTTTATGTTGCTGGCAACCGAAAAAGGGCTCTCGACGTGTGCCCAGGAGTACTGGTCTGTACGCCATAAGGCTGTGTCGGCGTTTGTGGGTGCACCTGAGAATGAAATTCTTTTTTGTGGAGTCGCCGTCGGATATGCCGATACTGATGCGCCTGTCAACACATTGCGCTCGGAGCGTATGCCGATATCGGAGTGGGTCACCTTTTTGTAGATACCTGTTGCCTAGTGTGAATCCATGATCGATTGGGCAACCGAGGTAATTGACAGCATTGGTTTGTTGGGTGTGGCCATGTTGGTCGCACTTGAAAGCGTGATACCTCCGATACCCAGTGAACTCGTATTGCTGTTAGCAGGGTTCAACGTGGACCAGGGAAATTTCAGTTTTCTGGGTGCCGTTATTGCGGCCACGATCGGTTCAGTCGTCGGTGCACTCGTCCTTTATGCCTTAGGGGCTTTTCTGAGCGAAGAACGCCTGATGTGGTTACTGCAGAAGGTGGGGCGATTTGTGGGCTTCACGAAAAAAGATATCGATCGAGGATTTGACTGGTTTGAAAGACATGGTGCACCCGTAGTTTTCTTCGGCCGACTTATCCCGTTGGTGCGATCAGTGGTGAGTGTGCCTGCCGGTGCTGCACGAATGCCACTAACAAAATTTGTGTTGTGGACTGCGCTGGGCAGTGCCGTGTGGAATGTGGTGTGGGTTGCAATTGGCCAAGTCCTAGGTGATCAATGGGAGAAGGCGGACGCTTGGGCCGGCACTTTTCAATATGTGGTCGTGGCGTTATTTGCTGTTGTGGGACTTGGTTTTATTGTGCGGAACCTTCGACGAAGGAAATTTCCTCGCTAGCTATCGAGAAAGAGTCGTGCTGTTTGCAAACAGACAGTGGTGGTTAGCAACAATCTCCGCAGCAACAGCGCGCACTGGTCGTTGCTCTTGTCGTGCAAGTGTTCTGATTTCATGAAACGCTTTTGTAAAGTCAATCTTGTTCCGTTCGGCAATAACACCTTTTGCTTGTTCGATTAACACACGACTGTCTAGTGCGTGTTGAAGCTGGCTGACGAGAAGGTATGCCTGGTTGATGCGATGCGTTTGATCAATAGTTGTAGCCGCAATGTCGGCAATGCTTTGGAGAACCACAATGGAATGTTCCGATAGTGGTGTTTGGTCTGTGCTGTACAGGCTGATGACACCCAAACAGATGCCGCGCACTCTCATAGGAAATGCATATTCACATTGCAAACGGCCAGGCTCACCCGTAACTGAGAACTCAGTGTGAAGTGTGGCCCGGGCACGTTGTGCCAGATAGTCAGAAGTCTCTGCTGTGCGATCTGTTGGGGCACTAATGCTTGTGCAGAGCCTGTCCTCATTGCCCGATGCATCCACGACGATTTTTCCATGTTCCAATCCAGATGCATCAAGGCTGTACATCAGCAACATATGAATACTGTCATTATCAACGGTTTCACAAAACATGTCCGCCATATCTGTAAACATTTCTGCAATTGCACGCGTGTTGTTATCTAAGTTCATGGGTGCCTCCCTGTCCATTCAATGTGCTGGAAAATGGAGTAAATCCCTTACTGCATCGGTACTTGGCCGATGTACATTCATACCGATAAGAAGCGGTTAAGGCCCAAGTCGCGTCACGGCACGAATGTGTTGGGCGTACACATCTGCTTGTTTCTCAAACGAAGTGACAGAAAAGCCATAGACCTGTCTGAATGACGCAAAGAAGTCATTTGTGGCGGTGATGTTGCCAAATAGGTCGATGATCTTGGGGATACCACCATGACGCGCAAGGAGAAGTTCTAATGCAGCTGCACCACGCAGATACTCGCAACCACCTGGGAACTCACTGGTGAATCTATAAGCACGCAGAGGCGATGTGCATCTCTCAATCCATCTTGAAACCTTGCGCATGCGAATGACATGGAAGTCCATGTAGGTCATCAGACCATTTGATGCGCGTACACGACTGAGGCCACTCACAATTTCTGCCAAGCCTTCTCGAAACCATGCAGGTTCATTATTGGGAACGAACCCATTTGTGAGACGATTGCGCGCTACGTGTGTCCATTCATGCGCTAGCCCCGACAGGTTGCGATCTGCCTCTGCATAAGGGGTTTCGCTCAGAAGTGGCTCAGGTCTTCTTTCCATCTCAGGAGTGATTGAATCCATGCCAGATTTGAGAAAGAAGTAGCCAGTAAGATTAATGACAATCACACGACGGTCACAGATAGTTGCACCCATGAGGTATTGACCACCAGTAAGTGTGAGAGAAGGGCGACATCCAAGCGACGCCACTTCTTGATTGATGTAGTTTTGTGATCTTGCGATGATGATGACGATAGGAAATGTCCCTGCGTTGGCCGGAACAGAAAGAAACGCTCGAGTCGCATAGAGGCTACTGATACTTAGTTGTAGTGTTCGTGAATCTTTGACAGTGGACTCTATTCGC
>JBIKSB010000083.1:0-5321 GCA_044348855.1 Ilumatobacteraceae bacterium
TCGAAGGATGAAATTCTTCTCTACACGTTTGCCAACAATCGTCTGCTCTACGTCATTGGTGTAGTGACAGCACTGTTGACGGCGTACTACATGACGCGTCAAGTCATCATGGTGTTCTTTGGTCAAGCTCGATGGAATGATCATGCGGAAGAAAACGGCGCTCATGGCGACCATACGCCGCACGAAAGTCCTTGGACCATGTTGCTTCCACTGGTTGTTCTTTCGGGATTGTCCATTGTGGGTGGAGCAATTCAACTTCCATTCTCAAAGAGCACGCATTTCCTTGAACACTGGCTTGCACCCGTGGTGCATCATGCCGAAGTCGACATCAAAGGTTCATGGGCGTACGACAACAAGTGGTTGCTTCT
The DNA here is from genome assembly GCA_044348855.1 of Ilumatobacteraceae bacterium. Lineage (GTDB taxonomy): Bacteria > Actinomycetota > Acidimicrobiia > Acidimicrobiales > Ilumatobacteraceae > UBA2093. The sequence continues at coordinate 369 of JBIKSB010000083.1, forward strand.
GGGCTTGGCAATTGTGATTGCTACAACTGGCATTTTGGCTGCCGTTGCGGTGTATGCAAAAGGAAAATTCACGCCTGTTGAACCCCAGTTGCTTGCTGATGGATGGAGATATGACTCGGCAATCAGTGGAATTGTGGGTGGCCCAGGACGTCGCGCATTTGATGGCGTTGCAGCGTTTGATGCGCGCATTGTGGATGGCGCGGTGAATGGCGTGGCACAAGAAGTACGAGCCACTAGTTCTTTCTTTAGTCGGATACAGAACGGCCTTATTCGTTCGTACGCGGCAATTATTAGCATCGGCGCAGTTCTCGTGCTGGCGTGGTTCTTAATGAGGGGATTGTTGTGATGAATATCTCTTCACTTCTTGCAGCCGGTACAACATCTAGTGCAGGTACGTTCCCTATTCTCACTGCGTTAATTCTTCTCCCATTGGTGGGATCAATTCTTGTGATGGTGATGAGTAATCGCCGTCCCGAATATGCCAAATTGACAGCCATTCTTTTCAGTGTGGGTGTGGGCGCCATGTCGCTGTGGATGCTGGCTAAGTTCGACACAAGCGAGGGTGGATTCCAGTTCGTGTCACAACATGAGTGGATTGCCAGCTGGGGCATCTCGTGGAACCTCGGCGTCGACGGCATCTCGTTGTTCCTTGTGGTGTTAACGGGAATTTTGTTCCCGCTGGTCATTGTGGGAATTGATCCACATCACGATGAGAAGCGTTATTTTGCGTGGCTACTTCTTTTGGAAGCTGGAGTGATGGGTAGCTTCCTCAGCCTTGACCTCTTCCTCTTCTTCATCTTCTTTGAAATTGTGCTGGTGCCGATGTATTTCCTCATTGGTGGATGGGGTTATGACAGTCGTGTCTACGCGGCAACAAAGTTCTTCTTGTACACAATGCTGGGCTCTGCCTTCATGTTGGTGGGCATCATTGCCACAGCGATGCTGGCTCGTAACGACATTGGTTATCTCACCTTTGATTTAGTAGTCATTGCAGAACAAGCAGACTTTGCAACCAACACTGCTCGCTGGCTCTTTGTGTCTTTCGCAATTGCATTTGCAGTGAAGGTTCCCATTTTCCCGTTGCATACATGGCTTCCCGACGCACACACGCAGGCACCGACAGGTGGCTCGGTGATTTTGGCTGGTGTGCTGTTGAAGATGGGTACATACGGATTGTTGCGCTTCGGGTTGTACCTGTTCCCTGAGGCTTCTGTATGGGCTAAGCCAGTGTTCTTTACCTTGGCAACTATTGGCATCATCTACGGCGCTATTGCGGCAACGATGCAAAAAGATCTCAAGCGTTTGGTGGCCTATTCCTCGGTGGCTCACTTAGGTTTCATTGTTCTTGGCACTTTTGCCATTACATCGCAAGCACTTACAGGAAGTGTGGTGCAGATGGTGAACCACGGTGTCTCTACAGGAGCATTGTTCTTGCTCGTCGGAATGATTTATGAACGTCGCCACACACGACAAATTGCAGAACTAAGAGGCCTGCAAGCTGTTGCTCCAATTTTCGCTGGCGCCTTCATGATTGTGATGTTGTCGTCAATTGGTGTGCCGGGCCTTAACGGCTTCGTCGGTGAATTCCTCATCTTGATTGGTTCGTTCGAGACTGCGCGATGGTGGACAATTGTTGCCGCAACAGGTGTCATTCTCGCTGCGCTGTACTTGTTGTGGGCATACCAGCGCGTGTTCCATGGTGAGCCCGATGAGGAAAACTCAAAGTTTGCAGAGTTGAATCTTCGCGAAGGCGCACTCATTGGTGTCTTTATTGTGATTATCGGGTTTACAGGTTTGTATCCAAAGCCAATGCTTGACCGTATTGAACCTTCGGTAAACAAATTGATTGAACATGTTGAATCAAAATCTGACTATGTAGCTCCCGAGGTAAAGACCTCTGAGCACAGCTCAGACGAAGGAGATGAGTAATGAATCCGACTCAACTCGTCACTCCTGAGATTGCCTGGGGCGATCTTGTTGCCCTTTTGGCCCTACTTGGGGGCACTTGTGTGCTGTTGCTATTGGGGTCACTCATTCCTCGCTGGCCCCGATATGGCAATGCCGTTCTCACAATTGCGACTGCTGTAGTTGCATTCGTTGCCACCGCAACCCAGTGGAACAAATTGTCGTCACGTGGTGGCTTCACCATTGTGGGCGATGCAATCACTGTTGATCGTTTCTCTGTATTTGCCACGATGGTGATTTTGTTGTCGGTGATGTTGGCGTCACTGTTGATGTCTGTACATGCAGATCCCATCAATGGCGATCCTTTGGAGCGTTATGCGCTTCTGTTGACATCTGCCATTGGCGCCATTGTGATGGTGTCAGCCAATGAACTCATCGTGTTGTTCCTTGCCCTGGAAATTCTGAGTTTGTCGCTCTATCTGATGGCGGCAAGTGATCGTCGTCGCGCACAAAGCCAAGAAGCAGGGCTGAAGTATTTCGTCCTTGGTGGATTTGCCTCGGCGTTTCTTTTGTATGGCATCGCACTTGTCTACGGTTCAACAGGAACAACCAGCATTAGTGGCATTGGTCAAGTGCTTGGAGGAGAAGCCGCAAGGGGCAACAACGATGCACTTCTCTTGATTGGCATCGGTCTATTGATTGTGGGCTTTGGTTTCAAAGTGTCTGCAGCGCCGTTCCAGGTGTGGACTCCCGATGTCTATGAAGGTGCTCCCACATCGGTGACTTCCTACATGGCTTCTGCTGGCAAGGTTGCAGCCTTTGCAGCATTGTTGCGCGTGTTCCTTGTGTCGCTTGAAACTCGAGTGGATGACTGGCGTCCAGTCATCTGGGTATTGGCAATCGTGACTGTATTTGTGGGTTCCACGATGGCTGTTGTCCAAAGCAACGTGAAGCGTATGTTGGCGTATTCATCGATTAGCCATGCAGGTTTTATTCTCGTGGGTGTAGAGGCGGCTTCGCATAGCGATGGAGATGGTCTGCAATCTTCCATGGCCTACTTGGCGATTTACACAGTGTTGGTAATGGGTTCATTTGCAATTGTGCAAACAATTGCCGGTGCTCAAGATTCCGCAACTTCTCTCGATGCGTTCAAGGGTCTTGCAAAGCGACGACCTTCGTTGGCCTTGGCCTTTAGCATCATTTTGTTTGCACAAGCTGGTGTTCCCTTTACATCAGGGTTTGTTGCAAAATTCGGTGTTATCAAGTCCGCAGTAGAAGTTGAATCGTATGTGATTGCAGTTGCTGCAATGGTGGGTGCGGTTATTGGAGCGTTCTTGTATCTCCGTATCACAGTCAGCATGTGGCTGGAAGAGCCTGCGAATGATGAAGCAGTGAATGTGCCATGGCCAGTGGGTGTAGTGATTACTGGAAGCGTTATTGCAACACTTGTTGTGGGATTCTTCCCAAGTCTCTTGCTTGACGCTGCGCGACTTGTGCGCTTCGCGCCACTGTAAGTATTTATCGTTGCGCGCGGCGCACTAGTTCATCAAAGAGCTGTTGCTGTTGTGCATCCACTTGCGCAGTGTCTTCAGGGTGCCATTGCACGCCTACCACCCAACTCGCTGTGCGATGCTGCACAGCTTCAATGGTGCCATCTTCGTGAGTGCCCACAACTTGTAAATCAGATGCAACATTATTGATTGCTTGATGATGAAATGAATGCACGGTGGGTTGTGTTGTGCCCATTGCATGGGCGACATGGGAACCATCAAGAAGCTGCACGCGGTGCATTGTGTCGCGGTGATCTTCTGTGGTGTCGAGATGTTGTATCAGTGTTCCACCTAAAGCGACATTGAGCATCTGATGTCCACGACATACCGCCAACACTGGCTTATCGAGGGCAATGGCTTCATGAATCACGGCTCGTTCGAAGTGATCGAGAGATTCATCGACCCCATACAGATGTGCAGTCTCTTGTTCTCCGTATGTGCGTGGGCACACATCACCTCCACCAAGAAATACAAATCCATCACAACGAAGAGCAGCTTGACGCACCACATCGACATCAGATGTGGGTGGAAGAACGACGGCAATCCCACCTGCTCGTTCGATTGCATCGGCGTAAAGTCGACCAGAGGTCACCACGGCGGTGCGATGGCCTGCCGCTTGCTCGCTATGGCGACCAGGAATTAAGACAAGCGGTTTCATGATTAGTGCCCTACGGTAGTAGTCATGCGTGCTGCTCTTATCGCCAATGCGGGTGATGCCGATTCGGGTCTTGTAGGCAAGGCACTTCGTCGTCGGGGATACAGCTTCGTCGAATTCATCCGAGAACACCACCAGCAGTGGACCACCTTGGAGGGTCTGGATCTTGTGGTCTCGATGGGGTCTGGCTGGAGCACCTATTGGGAGCACGTGGCCGAACCCATTCGCACCGAGCAGAGATTTCTCTCTGATGCCATCGCCCAGGGGGTACCCGTCCTGGGAATCTGCTTTGGCGCCCAACAACTATCAACTGTTCTGGGTGGGGAAGTCACAAAGGCACAAAGTCCCGAAATTGGCTGGCATCGTGTCACTCCAGTGGCCGAATCTGCCCACTTGATCCCCTCATCTCTCTGTGATGGACCCTGGATGCAGTGGCATTACGACACTTTTTCGGTCCCCTCTGGGGCAACTGTGCTGGCGGAGTCACCCGTGGGGCCTCAAGCCATGGTCTGCGGGCGTACTTTAGGGGTCCAATTTCACCCGGAGGCAACGGAAAGCATTGTGAGAACCTGGGCCTCGGGCGACGGGGTGGCCGAGTTGCAAGCTGCCCACATCTCGCCCGAATCCTTGCAGGTGACCACGGCCGAACATCTCGATGACGCCTCCAGGAGGTGCGATGACCTCATCGAGTGGTTCCTCACCGATATTGCACAAAGGCACATAGACATAGGTCTCACGTGATGAAGTTGGGGTGATTGTGGCCCTCCGTAGTAGTTTCGTCTCCGATGTCTCCGTTCCTACGGTCCTACCTCACAGTTGTCTGGTTTGGTCTTGCTGCGTTTC
>JBIKSB010000084.1:0-5302 GCA_044348855.1 Ilumatobacteraceae bacterium
TCGTTGGCAAGATCAGCGAGGTAACGGGTGAGTTGTTCTACTCCATCAATCTCGCCTCGTCGCTTTACCTCGATGACCACGGTGTGGCCCTGTGTGTCGCGACAAAGTAGATCTACTGGACCTAATGCGGTGTAGTGCTCGCGGCGAAGGAGTACAAGTCCTGGCTCCATGACCTCAGGTGATGCTGCAAGGAGTTCTTGAAGTTGTTTCTCTACACCGTCTTTTTCTAACCCAGGGTCGGTGCCCAAATCGTGTGCGGACTCATAAAAAATCTCATGAAAAAAGATGGTCATGGTTTCGCCTTTGGGGTTGCGCACAATCCATGAATCGGTGAGCTCTTCGATTGTGTTGGGTGAGTTCATCCAGTTCAAAGGTTTATACGCCCCGCCGTCGGAATGAATTGCCACACAACCGTCCGCTTTTACCATGACGAGTCGAACTGCTTCTGGCAAACGAGTGTCAAGCCGGCCGGCATAATCCACCGTGCAGCGTGCAACAATCAATCTCACGTTTTCTATTCTCGCTCATCGCAGTGGGCGAGTGCCAAAATCTCAGCCGACGAGGTGATCTTTCATGCGTTTTTGGATGAGTTCGCGTCTGCGTTGCAGTTCGCGATAGGTCAAACTGTCGGTGGATTCGTCGACGCCCAGACTGGCTTTGACGCTTCCCAGGTCAATCTGGAATGTGCTTTGGTCCACGCCAAGTTCCCGAAAAATACGTTCACCGTGTCGTTGTGTGAAGACCATGGTGATGTTGGTTAACTCCGCGATGATGTCGAGGTCTGGAGCGAGGCGTGCGATTGCGCCGTCAAGAAACACCATGTTCTTCACATACAGCATTAATTCTTTAGGCAACTTGGCGCCGTAGGCCAAAAGTGATTTCACAATGCGCTGCACTTCCTGGACGAGTTCCTCACCATTGAGAGTGGTGGGGTCAACGGGCTGGTCAAGCTTTAAGTCCACGATCACTGCATCGATGTCAGTGTCTTGCGGAAGTGCACCAAGGTCACGTAGTGCAGCGACTTGTCCGCGAAGGTCGTTAGTTGTTGCTCCCAGCATGAGACGCATAAAGGCCATGCGGCGCTTATCGCTGAGGCGGCCCACTATTCCGAAATCAAGCAATGCGGTGCGTCCATCATTGAGAACGAAAAGATTGCCGCCGTGAAGATCGCCATGGAAAACGCCATGTACAAGTGCACCTTCCATGAATGCAATCATTCCTGCGCGCACTACCGCTTCGGTGTCAATGCCGGCTGCTTGCATGCCTTCCACGTCGTCAAAGTTGAATCCTTGCAATCTCTCCATCACAAGTATTCGACGCGTGACGAGTTGTGGGTGAGGACGTGGAACTATGTAGGCCTCTTGGCGTAGTTCATGCATCATGGCGGCAACATCAACCATGTTGGCGGCCTCCATGCGGAAGTCGAGTTCTTCCACAATGGTCTCTGCAAAAAGTTCCACAAGAGCAGGCGGGTTGGCAAGGGCTGCAACCTTGATACGCCCAATCATGAACGGGGCAATCCAGGCCATCACTTGGAGGTCTTTGCGCACCAATGTGCTGACACGTGGACGTTGCACTTTGACGACAACATCTTCTCCGGTAAGCAGTTGTGCTCGGTGTACTTGTGCAATTGATGCAGCCGCAAGTGCAGTTTTCTCTACATAGGTAAATACATCGTCAAGTCGTGCGCCGAGATCTTGTTCGAGAGTTGTGCGCACACTGTCCCATGGCTCGGGTGGCACTTGATCACGACAGCGTTTAAATTCTTCGACGAGTTCAGTAGGGAATAAACCTTCACCGCTCGAGATGATTTGCGCCAGCTTGATGTAGGTGGCGCCGAGTTTTTCGATTGCCACGCGAAGACGACGCGAGACATACGTTCGTGATTCTTCTGGCGTCGCAAATCGTTTTCTTTTTTTGTTGATGAACCATGGCAACAACGCTGTTCCTAGATGCCAGACCACCACAATGAGACGTCCAATCGGAGGCAACCTTCGTGAGCGGATGAGGGTGGGAACTTCTTTGCGTGCAGCATCACGCAAGACCACTGCTACTTGAGACCAGGCAATCGTGTCGCGGTCCAGGACCCATGGGCCTGCATCAGAAAAGTTTCCCCAAGAGAGGTCTGGTTGGGAGGAAGTCACGGTGTAAGTCTGCCGTTGGCGTGCACGAAAGACGGGCGACATAGGACACAATAGAGAAGGGAATAAACCGAAAGGCACTGCATATGACTCAAGGACCTTTACACGGTGTGAAAGTAGTGGAGTTGGGTGTGTGGGTTGCAGGGCCTGCAGCGACGGGCATCATGGCCGACTGGGGTGCAGATGTTGTGAAGGTAGAGCCACCCACGGGCGATCCTCAACGTTCTGTTTTTGGTGCGCTTGGTGTGGCCGATCAAAGTGGTGTGCCTCCTTTTGAGATTGATAATCGTGGGAAGCGTTCAGTGATCGCAGATCTTCGCGATGAAAAAGGTATGTCAGTGTTGATGTCGTTGTTGGCCGACGCAGATGTATTCGTTACTAATGTGCGTCCCGCCGGACTTGCGCGACTAGGGCTTGATCCCCAATCTCTCACGGAGAAGTTTCCACACCTCATCTATGGCGTCATTACCGGCTATGGCACCGAAGGGCCTGATGTGGATCGAGCGGGATATGACATTGGAGCGTTTTGGGCGCGATCTGGTCTTGCACACACCACGGTGGCTCCCGATGAATTACCACCCGCAATTCGCAGTGGTCAAGGTGATCACACAACGGCATTGTCCTTGGTGTCTGGTGTGATGGCTGCATTGTTTGATCGTGAGCGCACAGGTAAAGGTCGAGTGGTGTCGACGAGTTTGTTGCGCACAGGTATGTACACATTGGGATGGGACATTGGTGTGTATCTGCGTTTCGGAAAGCGGCAAAGCACAAAACCAAATCGCGAGAATCCAGCTCCCATGATGAATTGTTATCGCGCAGGTGATGGCAGAGCGTTTTGGCTTCTTGGATTAGAAGCCGATCGACATTTTCCCGGACTGCTAGCCGCAATTGAGCGTCCAGAGTTGGCGGAAGTGGACAACTTTAAGAATGCTCGTGCACGTTCAGTGAATGCTGCAGAATTCACTGCTGTTCTTGATGCTCACTTTATGACGCAGTCGTATGCGTATTGGACAGAGCGATTCGATGCACATGATGTGTGGTGGGCGCCGTTGAATTCCATTGCCGAAGCAGTGGTGGATGAACAAGTGCTGGCCTCTGGAGCACTTGTAGAGATGACTCCGCGCGCAGGCGAAGAGCCATATCGTGCTGTCAACTCGCCAGTGGACTTCAGTGAGTATTCACCCACGTATGGCCCAGTTCCCACACTTGGAGAACACGACCCACAATGGTGAGGAACTAGAGATGTCGTTGTTTGCATCAGACTTTGTAGAGCTCTTGCCTACAGATGGCAGTGCAAAGTTGTGCGAGTGGGTGTTGGGGGAAGTTGACCCCACACAGGTGATGCATGATCTTCTCGAAACTGTTCCTTGGGCTTCTCAGACCATCACCATGTTTGGAAAACAACATGTAGAACCTCGTCGGACTGCTTGGTTTGGTGATGAAGGAGCAAGCTACACCTACTCGGGTATCACGATGACGCCGCACGCCTGGACACCGTTGTTGCATTCGCTGCGTGAAATATGTGAGCAAAGAAGTGGAAGCTCATTTAATTCAGTGCTCCTGAATCTGTATCGCGATGGTCATGACAAGATGGGATGGCATGCAGATAACGAGCCCGAACTTGGAGCCGAGCCGGTTATTGCATCATTGAGTCTTGGTGCAACACGAAAGTTTCGTCTTCGCCACCGCGTGACTAAAGAAGTAGTGGAGTGTGCATTGCCCACGGGTTCATTAGTGGTGATGAGTGGATTATCACAAAAATGTTGGGTGCATGAAGTGCCGCAACAAAAGCGTGTGGCCGAGCCGCGCATTAATCTCACATTTCGAAGAATTCAGAGATAACTATTCGCGAGGGTCACGGCCCCACAACGCATGAAGAATATCTGTGGTGTATTCGGGGCGACACACGAAGAAATCTGGTAGCCACGTATCGGGCTTGTTGTACACCAAAGGGGAGCCGTCAATGCGACTGGCGTGCAGTCCAGCAGCCATAGCCACAGCAGCCGGTGCTGCTGAATCCCATTGGTGCATTCCACCATCGTGGATATAGATGTCTGCTTCACCCATCAAGATCGACATTGTTTTTGCGCCCGCACTTCCCAAACGAAATGCTTCACAATCCAGTCCTTCAGCAACCAATACCGCTGCATACGGAGCCCGGTTGCGTGAGGTGACGAGACGAGGTTTTGTATGTGGAGTTTTGGGTGGTACAACAACGGCAGGGTCGGTGGCAAACACGGTGTCGATGCTGGGCAATGACACGGCACCTGCGGTGAGTGCATCGTCCTCCCATAGCGCAATGTGCACAGCCCAATCCGCACGCCCTTCGCCATATTCATTTGTGCCGTCTAATGGATCAATAATCCACACTCGATTATTCGTGAGTCGATTATGAGAGTCTCGGCCTTCCTCCGACAGCACGGCATCCTGGGGCCGCAAAGTGCTGAAGGCATCAAGTAAGAAGTGGTGGGCAAGAAGGTCGCCCGAATCTTTCAATTGCCAGAAACTTATTCCGCGTTCAACTTGGGTGTTGCGATGTTCATCGAGGAGGCGGCCCACATGTTGGGCCAGCACAGTTGCTAGCGCAGCATCAGAGAGCCCTTGCCAGGAGTCAAATAACTCGGCGTTACTCACTGTTGTCCGCGAGACAACTCAAGCGCATCGCGAATCAAAGCACGTACCTCTGCTTCGGATGCACCAGATGCGACAAGTTCCCGCACTCGTTGCTCGATGCGCTCTGCAATCACTTCATCGAAGGTATCGAGACGAGTTTTTGCAGTGACTGCAGACACCGCAATCAGAATGAGGGCAGCAATAGCTGTGATCGAGCCAAACGTGAGAACCCAACCTTCATTGTTGCCTGCAATGGAGGAGACAATGAGTGCGGGGATGCCGCTGACAAAGATGACGAAACAGATGACTTTGATGATTCTGAGAGCCATGGTTTACCTCGACAGTGGCTTGTACTTGATGCGGTGAGGTTGTTCTGCAGCAGAACCCAGTTCTTTGCGTCGCCATGCCTCGTATTCACTGAAGTTGCCTTCGAACCATCGCACCTGGCTGTCGCCTTCGAATGCAAGCACGTGGGTCGCGATGCGGTCCAAGAACCAGCGGTCGTGGCTAATCACCACAGCACATCCCGGGAAGGCTTCCAAGGCATC
>JBIKSB010000085.1:0-5203 GCA_044348855.1 Ilumatobacteraceae bacterium
TTCTGCGGTGTGGTGTGAGCGACGATGGCGTGGTTCTTGTTCAAGAATGCCATCGGAAGCCACGAGGCGAGGACGTTGATACCCGCGAGTGGGAGCGCTTTGCATGGGTGCGCGACCAGGCATGGGCGCACGGCCAGGCATTGCACGACCAGGCACCGAACGAGGAGCTGGAGCAAGAGGACGAGACATTGCGCGCATGGCATGAGGAGCACCGACGGGGCCTTGTGTGCGCTGCAGCGTGTTCAGTTGACGACGGAAATCAGAAACCGACGACACGGCGCCGCCATCAAAACGAGAACGCAGAATTGGAGGCAGAAGTACTGCCATCCACATGGCTCCAACTATGAGGAGAACAAGTTTGCTCATCTACTGAAGTACACCTTGAATCGGGAACAAGAACTGTTGACCGTGGTCCACCCCGTACTGGCTGCACAGGCGAGTGGCGTTGTAAGACGCTTTGAGAAGCCTAGTAAGCAATCCCGCCGACTGCGACTCATTGGGGTGTGACACAGCCAAAAAATGCTCAAAAATCATCAAAAATGGACCAAAACGACCTGAAACTGAAGTATTTCCTACCGGGTGAAGTCCCCGGAGCGCCCGCCAGACTTCTCCCAGAGGGCAATCTGGCCGATCTCCATGGTCTTGTCGATGGCTTTGCACATGTCGTACAAGGTGAGTGCAGCAACCGAGCACGCAGTGAGTGCTTCCATCTCTACCCCGGTGACCCCAGTTGTCTCCACGCATGCTTCAATCTCCACTGCCCCGTCACGTACGACAAGGTCAACCGACACCGATGTGAGCATGAGGGGATGACACAGCGGAATGAGATCACTTGTTTTCTTGGCTGCTTGAATTCCCGCAATTCGTGCCACCGCCAAGACATCACCTTTGGGTAACCCGTTGTTCACGATGGCAGCCGATGTCTCGGGCTTCATTGCAATGACGCCACGTGCCACTGCACGGCGACGGGTGACGGCTTTGTCGCCCACATCAACCATGTGAGCGTTGCCGTCGGCATCCAAATGACTAAAGGTGGATTCGCTCATTGCCCTAGGCCAACTTCAAGAACAGCTTTTCAACCTCTTCGAGATCAAAACCGTCTTTCTTGGCTTGCTTGGGATCATTCATGCATTGCTGCAATCCACTTGAGAGCAGGCGGAAGCCCACTTGGTCAAGGGCGGTACTGGCGGCCGAGACCTGAGTAATAATGTCCCGGCACTCACGGCCTTCTTCGATCATGTTGCGTACAGCGCGCACCTGGCCTTCAATACGTGCAAGGCGCTTCAAGAGATTGTCGTGAACCTGCGGATCAATCTTCATGGGAATTTCCTTTGAGTCGAAATTGTTATACCCCCTAGGGTATCATCAAAGAAATACCCCGAAAGGATATTCACAATGATTCTTGAACAGTTCTACCTTGAATGTCTCTCACATGCTTCCTACTTGGTGGGCGACCAGGCCAGTGGCACCGCCGCCGTGGTCGACCCACAACGCGACATTCAGCAATATCTCGACCGCGCAGCCGAATTGGGCCTCACCATCACCCATGTGTTGGAGACTCATTTCCATGCTGACTTTTTGTCGGGCCACCTAGAACTTGCCGAAGCCACCGGCGCAGAGATCTGTTACGGCTCGCAGGCCAAGCCTCAATTCCCCGCTCGCCTACTCGCAGATGGTGAGCAGCTGAAGTTTGGCGACGTCGTCGTGGAGGCGCGCCACACCCCAGGTCACACACCAGAGTCCACCTCGTATGTGGTGTGGGCCAAAGAAGGCGACGCGGTGCCCTATGGCATCCTCACTGGTGACACGTTGTTCATTGGTGATGTGGGTCGCCCTGACTTGTTAGTCAGTGTGGGAAAAACTGCAGACGAACTGGGCCACATGTTGTTCGCCAGTATTCAGAACAAAATTCTCACCTTGCCCGATGCCACTCGCGTGTTTCCTGCCCACGGTGCGGGTTCTGCATGTGGCAAGAACCTTTCCACCGAAACCACATCTACTTTGGGTGAACAGCGTGCCACCAACTACGCACTTCAGTTCACCAATGCAGATGCATTTGTTGCCGCCGTGACTGAAGGACAACCAGAGGCCCCTGGCTATTTCGTCTATAACGCAGTGCTCAATCAAAAAGATCGAGAGACACTCGATGAACATGCTGTTCCCACCAAGTTGACTCTCACTCAATTACTCGATGCACGCGACAAAGGTCTTCAAATCATCGATACACGGGATTCACAATTCTTTGCCACTGGGCACTTACGTGGATCCGTCAATGTGGGTTTGGCAGGCCGTTACGCCGAATACGCCGGCTCTGTCATCACACCCGATGAAGACATTGTGCTGATTACCGAGATGGGCTTTGAATCAGAAGCCAAAGTGCGTCTTGCCCGCATTGGTTATGACCGAGTTATCGGTTGGTTCCCTGTAGAAGATTTAGTGGATGTGCCCGCAGAGGTAGATCGCGCCTCTCGCCTGACCGCCGCAGAATTCGACACAGTGCGCCACAACGTAGATGGTCTGCAAGTTGTGGACGTACGCGGTGATGGTGAATACAAGATCAACCACCTCGACGGAGCCCAACATATTCCCGTAGGTCAACTACGCAAGCGCATCGGCGAACTTGATGCACACAAACCCACTGTGGTGTATTGCGCAGGTGGTTACCGTTCATCCATCGCGGCAAGTGTGTTACGCGCTAACGGATTTAATGATGTCAGCGATGTGTTGGGTGGCTTTGAAGCAGTGTTGCAACTTCAATAAAAGCTAAGCGCGTCTCCACGGCCAGCGTGGTGCACGTTTCGCCAAGAATGCCGCAACGCCTTCTCTCACTTCACCACTGCGATCCATTTCGGTTTCCCAATGCAAAGTGCTTGCAGGTTTCACACGACCCTCGCGCACCACTTCATCAATCATGGCCTTGCTCGCCACTTGCGTGAGCGCAGATCGCACAAGCAACACTTCCACGTATTCCTGGACGCGTTGTTCCAACGCATCAACAGGATGCACTTCATCTACTAGGCCAATACGTAGTGCGCGGTGAGCATCAATCAAGTCACCTGAGAACATCAAGTGTTTTGTGGCAGAGCTCCCCATTAGTCGAGTAGCACGCTCGAGCGCATTCGTGGGATACACAATTCCTAATTTGGACGGCGTAATACCAAACACCGCATCATCGGCAGCAAAACGCAGATCACATGCACTTGCAATGGAGACTCCACCACCCACACAATTGCCACGAATAAGAGCAATGGTGGGGCCAGGGAAATTCGCTAACGCTTCTTCGGCTGCCCAGTTCACTCGTGCATAGTCACCACCAGGGCCGTTAGTGAGCTCTGAGATATCTGCGCCGGCACAGAAATGCTCGCCCGCACCACGCACCACCAGAATGCGCACATCAGGATTCTTCGTCAGTGCAAGGACATGGGTCTCAATGGCTGCCCACATACTCATGCGCACGGCATTGCGTTTATCAGGCCTATTGAGCGTGAGTGTGGCAACAGGGCCATCTATGTCTACAAGAACCTGCACACCGGCAAGTTCACCTGTGTCATCGCTGGGCATTACTAGCCGCCAATCTGGCTCATGGAACGATTCGGGCGAATGAAATTCACTTGATTGATTTGATGACCCGCCCACTTGGTGGCCACCGCATCAATAATCACTTGTGCCATCTCGTCGTCGGTTCCACCATTGCGCATAATGGCGCGCAGATCAAACTCATTAGTAGCGAACAAACACGTACGGAATTGACCATCACTTGTAATGCGTACACGGTCGCAATCTCCACAAAATGGTTGTGACACACTTGGAATGACACCCACGGTTCCGCGGCCATCTAGATACCGCCAACGATCAGCAGGTGCTGCACCGCGAGCAGGAATTTGCTCCAACGGATACACCTCACCAATTGCTGCCACGATCTCATCTTGTGTCACAACTTTTTGACGTTCCCACTCATTGGTGGCGTCCAACGGCATGAACTCAATGAAACGCACTTCCACGCCGAGGTCACGACCAAAAGTTGCGAGGGCAAGAATCTCGTCATCATTGGTGCCACGTTCCACCACAGTGTTGACCTTGACTTTGTCAAACCCGGTCGCCACTGCTTCCTTAATGCCAGCCAACACGTTGTCCAATTCATCGCGTCGTGTCATTGCGAGAAAACGTTCGCGCTGCAAGCTGTCCAAACTCACATTGATGCGATCAAGTCCGGCCTCGCGCAGTTCGGTGGCAATGTTGCGCAAGGTGGCACCGTTTGTTGTGAGTGCGATGTCGGGCTTGGTGCCATCGTGGAGGCGCAGTGCAGCTAGGCGCTCAATGAGTTGTGGCAGATGTGCGCGCACTGTGGGTTCACCACCGGTGAGACGCAAACTATCTACACCAAAGCGTTCCACACAGACTCGAGCGACGCGTTCAATTTCCTCAAACGTCAACACCTCTGCACGATCAAGCCAGTTCAAACCTTCTTCGGGCATGCAATAGGTACAGCGAAAATTGCAGCGATCTGTGACCGAGATACGCAAGTCACGTACTGTGCGTCCGTAACGATCAATAAGGTCCACGGGCTAATCCTACGCAGTCCATCTCAGATGCCTACGAGGCATGCGGGCCTGACTCTGGACCCAAAAATGACACTGTCACTTCATCTCCTGCATGCACACCCGTTCCATCGGGCACCGCCATGATGGCATTGGCTATAGCTGTTGCTGCCAATTGATGACTGCCTTGTGGCCCAGTTCGACGCACGTGTACTCGACCGTCCATTTCGCCCCAGTAGGCGTGCACACGATCAAAGTGAGTTTTGCCATCAGGCTTGCGCAGCACATCTTCATCCACAATGGCTTTCACGCGTGCGCGATAGGGATTGCGATAGCCCATCATGGACTTCAATGCAGGACGAGCAAGCAATTCAAAACTCATCAACGACGACACAGGATTACCGGGCAAGCCAAACACAGGAATCGCAACTCCTGCGTTATTGGTCAACGTGCCGAATGCAAATGGTTTGGCAGGTTTCATCGCAATTTGAAACCACTGCATGTCTGCAATGCGACCAAGTACCGCTTTGACAACGTCGTAGTCACCCATGCTGACGCCACCACTTGTCACCAGCGCATCACAACCATGCACATTTACTGCGTCACGCAACACCTGTTCCAAAACAGATTCATCATCACGCACAATGCCAATATCAATGACGTCG
>JBIKSB010000086.1:0-5156 GCA_044348855.1 Ilumatobacteraceae bacterium
GCACACTCACCTGCCGCACTGATATCCATCGGCAATGTGAAAACTGGTGTCGAAGGGGGGACTTGAACCCCCACGCCCAAAGGGCGCCAGACCCTTAATCTGGTGCGTCTGCCTATTCCGCCACTTCGACGTGGAATTACAGACTAGCGAAACGTCTGTATGAAAACACCAACTAGGCCGAGAGCAGGAATGCGAGCGCGATAACGGTGAAAATCCACACCGTGGCCAGAACCGCAGTGATCCGATTGAGATTCTTTTCCGCAGCAGCAGAACCCAGCGACGCCCCGCTTGCGCCACCGAACATATCCGATAGACCTCCGCCCTGTCCGCTATGCAGGAGCACTCCCACAATCAGGGCCAGCATGGACACCACATTGACCACGACGGTGAAATAAGTAATCAAAGAACGCACGCGAAAATCCTATCGGGGAGACCCAAAAACAAGGTGTGCCCTAATGAAGCCGGTACTGGACAATTCGTGCAAATTCATCAGGGTCCAGGCTTGCGCCGCCGATCAACGCACCGTCAATGTCAGGCTGGGACATAAGTTCAGCAATGTTGGCAGCCTTCACGGAGCCGCCATATTGAATTCTCACCGACTGGGATACTTCCTGACCATACAAAACTGCAACTTCCCGTCGAATAGCACCACACACTTCTTGGGCATCATCGGCAGTTGCTGTCTTACCCGTACCAATTGCCCAAATGGGTTCATAGGCAATGACCATGTCAGCGGCACGTTCAGGAGCCACGGACGCAAGTCCATGTCGTAGTTGTCCCAAGATCTTTTCAATAGCAGATCCTGATTCACGCTCTTCAAGAGTTTCACCCACACACAAAATGGGAACCATGCCATGAGCCGACACCGCCAACACCTTCTTGTTCACCATCTCATCAGTTTCGCCGAATATTTGACGACGCTCGCTATGACCACAGATGACATAACGCACCGTGAGCTTGTTGAGAAACGCAGGGGACACTTCTCCTGTGTATGCGCCGGTATTTTCATAGTGACAATTCTGTGCTCCCAGAACAAATCCGAGTTTGTCGCCCTCAATAAGGGTCTGCACACTTCGAAGATCTGTAAACGGAGGATGCACTGACACATCTACTGCTTCGAAGTCATCTTTCCCTACCAAGAAAGCCAACTTCTGCATTATTTGAATCGCTTCATAATGATTGAGATTCATCTTCCAGTTACCGCTCATCAGCGGTCGACGGTTATTGGGCATTGGGTGCTCCTCGCAGTGCTTTCAATCCTGGCAAATCACCAAGCTCAAGAAGTTCTAATGACGCACCGCCACCTGTAGAAACGTGATCCACATCGTCCTCGAGTTTGAATTGCGCAAGTGCTGCTGCACTGTCTCCCCCACCCACAACGGTAAATGCTTTTGTGGCGGCCATAGCTTCAGCAACGGTACGAGTACCAGATGCAAAGCGCTCATCTTCAAACATTCCCATCGGACCATTCCAGAAAACCGTACGTGCATCCATAATCACATCTGAGAATGCAGCGGCACTTCCAGGTCCAATATCGAGTCCCTTGGCGCCATCGGGAAGGCGCACCCCAAATGTGGCGTAGTTTCCGGACGCATCCAATCCCACAATGTCCTCAGGCAAATGAATGGTGTGTCCGCTCTCTAGCAAAGAACGACACACATCAATCTGGTCTCTTTCGCACAGCGAATCTCCTACGGGATATCCCTTAGCTGCAAGGAAAGTGAAACACATTCCCCCACCAATAACCAGAGAGTCCACGACATTAAGCAGTGATTCAATTACGCCTAACTTGTCACTTACCTTTGCACCACCTAGAACGGCCACGAAAGGACGCTTAGGACGCTCTCGTAGTCCTGAAAGAATTTCAACTTCTCTTTGTAGAAGTCGTCCTGCAGCAGAAGGCACAGATTGAGGAGGTCCGACAATGCTTGCGTGCGCGCGGTGCGCAGCACCAAATGCATCGTTGACGTACATATCGATCCCTTGCATTATCTGGGCAACAAAGGCAGGGTCGTTTCCTTCTTCGCCCGGATTAAAGCGAAGGTTCTCCATGAGTTCCACACCCGGCGCAAGAGATGAAAGACGTTCTCTCAGCGGTGCTACCGAGTATTTCTCCACCGCAGCCCCCTTGGGGCGACCAAGGTGAGTAGCACACACCACTTGTGCACCACGCGAAGTTAACCATTCGATGGTGGGCAAAGCAGCTCGAATGCGAAAATCATCGACAATGACACGAGCCGTATCGGGTCCCTCCATAGGAACATTGAAGTCCGTACGAACAAGTACCTTTTTTCCTGCGACGTCGCCTAAATCTTCAAGCGTGGGCAATGAAGCCATCAGTAGCGACTCTTACTTTCCGACATGCAGAACGAGGTCCACCAGACGGTTTGAATAACCCCACTCGTTGTCATACCAACCGAGCACTTTCACCATTGATCCGAGACTCATAGTGAGGTCACTGTCGAAGATGCATGAATGAGGATTTGTCACAATGTCAGATGACACAATCGGCGCATCGGTGTATTCAAGAACACCCTTCAAAGGACCATCAGCAGCTGCCTTAAACGCAGCATTGACTTCTTCCTTCGTGGCTGGCTTCTTTAGGTTGGCAACAAAGTCGGTGATTGATCCGGTGGGAACCGGGACACGCAATGACGTGCCATCGAGTTTGCCCTTCATGGATTCCATAACAAGGCTTGTAGCACGGGCCGCTCCAGTGCTGGTGGGAGTGATGTTGATTGCTGCGCCACGTGCGCGACGAAGATCGCTATGGGGACCGTCTACAAGAGCCTGATCTCCGGTGTACGCATGCACTGTCGTCATCAAACCATTCTCGACTCCGAAGGCGTCATCAAGAACCTTTACAAGTGGAACAAAACAGTTCGTTGTACAACTCGCATTAGAAATCACTTTGTGTGCTGAACGATCAAAATCTTGGTGATTCACTCCATATACGAAGGTGGCATCTGCACCATTAGAGGGTGCCGACACAATGACAAGTGGTGCGCCTGCCTCCAAGTGCATCGCTGCTTTGTCTCGGTCTGTAAAGATGCCGGTGGATTCAATCACTACGTCCACACCTAATGCGCCCCATGGGAGAGATTTTGGATCACGCTCAGTCAATACCTTCAGAACTTTTCCATTGATGCTGATTCCATCATCAACAGCCTTAATGTCGTCAGGCAAGACCCCCAAAACCGAGTCGTACTTCAGCAAGTGAGCCATCGTCTTGAGGCTTCCCAAGTCATTGACGGCCACAATCTCCACATCGGCACCCCTGGCGGCTACAGCTCTGAAGAAATTGCGCCCAATGCGCCCGAATCCATTAACTCCTACACGTACGGTCACAACGAGGCCTTTCGATTGAGTACAACCAGAATCTCTGGAGGACGGGGAAATCTTAGTTCGCCGAGGCTCAGGAACGAAGATTGACCTATAGGGATATGTCCCTATGAGTCACACGGGGATTTCTGCCTTCAGCAGTCAGTAACCGAGCCAGTTCCTCTGAAATAGCCACCGATCGATGTCGTCCACCTGTGCAACCCACCCCAATTGTGAGATAACTACGACCCTCATGCAGATAGGCAGGCAAAATGGCTCCCACCAGAGATGACACTCTTTCTAAGAAGTCATTCGCTAAAGGCTGGGACAACACAAAGTCTTTCACTGCGACGTCTACACCGCTCAAGGGACGCAGATCTTCATTCCAATGAGGATTAGGTAAGAATCGCACATCAAACACCATGTCCACATCCATAGGAACACCATTTTTGAAGCCAAAGGACACCAGTGAAATCTGAAGGGCGTCTCCGGCATTTTCTGGACCGAACAATTGAATCATCTGACGTTTTAAGTCATGCACCGATAGGCCAGTTGTATCAATGAGCAGGTCTGCTGCAGCCTTAACTTGGTTGATTGCGGATCGTTCTGATTCGATGACGCTCTCAAGACCCATCACACCATCACTCATTGGATGTTTGCGGCGAGTTGCCTCATACCGACGCACAAGTTCTCGTGTTGAAGCTTCCAAAAACAAGATGCGCACTGTATGACCTTGGGTGCGCAATAGATCGATGGATTCCAAAATGGCAGCCTGATGACGAGCGTTACCCACCACCAAGCAAAGTTTTCCAATTTCGCCGCCTGCTTCTCCTGTCAACTCCACCACTTTGTCAATCAGTACCACGGGCAAATTGTCGACGACAAACCAGCCAAGATCTTCAAGATCATCGGCTGCTTGAGACCTACCCGCACCAGAGAGGCCAGTTACTACCAGAATGTCGGTCACGACAGAACACTATCCATTTGTCGAAGGCTTCCGGAGACGCAAATACAACAGCCGAGGGATCGTGGAGGCCAGTTCATACTCAGGAGCTCTGGCAAGAAAACCATCAGGAGGAGCAGGCTCCAACATTCGCTCAAGAACTAGACCAGCATCATGGAGTGCGTTGATGTACCGACTCAGTGGTCTATGCACAAAACGAATGAACACATTCGATTCAACCTCTTCCATTGAATCTGTCTCAATGAGATAGGCACCTAGTCGCCAGTATTGCTCGGGCGGATCAACAATGTGATCATCAATCCAGCCACTGCCAGGCGTCTGCAACAAAGGGTGATTGAGAAAGAAACTGAACTGTCCGCCAGGGCGGAGCACACGCGCCACTTCCGCAATCGCAGGTTCTAGTTCGTCGATGTGTTCGAAAACTAAACACGCCACCACAGCATCTTGCGAATCATTATCGACCGGCAAAGACGTAGCTGAACCCAAGACGTATTCGGCTCCCCCGCCTCGTTCTTGGGCAATCTTGATATGAAGCGCGGTGGGATCAATGCCAAGAACGTCCGATCCTTGGCGCACCAGTGCGCGAGCAATCTGACCATCACCGCAACCCACATCGAGGATCTTCTTGTATCCAATCAGTTCACTTGTAGCCAACGGAATAATCTGCTCTTCATATTCTGGATCTACACCATTGGTGAATCCATCAAGCCACCACTGCGCATGTTCATCCCATCCCAGATCTTCATGCTCATTAGAGGAATTCATTTCGATGCAGTCTTTCCATGGGACGTCTCGTTAGACGCAATCTCAGAGTGGAAATGAGCATAAACGTTGTGAGCTACGTTCTGGGGCAACCAAGAGATGGCCGAGA
>JBIKSB010000115.1:0-4284 GCA_044348855.1 Ilumatobacteraceae bacterium
TTTGCTGCGCATTGTGAAAAGCTTGTAGCACTCGGCGTTGACTGCATCGAGGTGCGCACGGCGCAAGATCTTGACAAAGTGACAGCGCTCGTGATGCCCGGGGGGGAATCCAGCACAATGTCTCACTTGCTGGTGTCTTCAGGGCTTTTTGATGTCATAGGTGCACGAATTGCTCACGGAATGGCAGTGTTCGGTACGTGTGCGGGAATGATTCTGCTTGCTCGCGATATCGCCGATGGTCGTGATGATCAGCGAAGCTTTGCCGCTCTTGATATTTCGGTGCGACGAAATGCTTATGGCCGCCAGGTGGACTCTTTTGAAGCCGATCTCTCGACTCCATTTGGCGATGTGCATGGAGTGTTTATTCGTGCACCGCGAATTGAACAGATAGGTGAGTCCGTGGAAGTGTTGGGAAGCCATCAGGGCGATCCAGTACTGGTACGGCAAGGAAGGGTGCTCGCGGCATCTTTTCATCCGGAACTTAACGAAGACAACCGATTACATCAATTTTTTGTAGAAGACATAGTCATGAAAGAGCAGGAGTAGCGATGTCTGGTCATTCCAAATGGGCAACCATTAAGCACAAAAAGGGCGCAGCCGATAAGGCGCGCGGAAAATTGTTTGCGAAGTTGGCTCGCCAGATTGAAGTCGCCGCACGTGCCGGTGGGGGAGATGTAGACAGCAACGCCACATTGCGCACGATGGTGCAGAAAGCAAAAGCAGGTCAGATGACCAAAGATGCGATTGACCGTGCCATTAAGCGAGGAATTGGCGATCACGATGGTGCAAATTATGAGTCCATCACTTACGAAGGGTATGCACCAGGTGGCGTAGCAATGCTGGTGGATGTTCTCACCGATAATCGGAATCGCACTGCCGCTGATGTGCGTAATGCATTTTCAAAGTTTGGTGGATCAATGGCGGAACCAGGAGCGGTGGGATGGCAGTTTTCTCGACGCGGTGTGATTGTTGTTGCAGGTCAATTCACAGAGGACGATGTCATGGCAGCAGCTCTGGAAGCAGGTGCAGAAGATATTGAACGTGATGGGGAGACATGGCGTGTGTTTACTGAGCCTGCTGTGGTTTATGACGTGCAGGAAAAGCTAGTGGGGAACGGCATTACGGTGGAGAGCGCGGAATCGACGATGATTTCATCCACCACAATTGAAGTCACAGATGCTGATGAGGCTCGCCAAATCCTTAGAATCATGGACATGCTCGAAGATAACGATGACGTACAAGACGTCTATGCGAACTTCGACATTGATGAATCAATCATGCAGGAGGTGGGCTGATGTCATTATCAGTAGGTGATGTAGCTCCCGAGTTCACACTTCAGGGAACGGGCGGCAAGTCATACTCGTTGTCTTCATATCGTGGTCAACCAGTAGTGCTTGTGTTCTATCCAGGCGATGACACCCCTGTGTGTACAAAACAGTTGAACTCATATAACAATGAATTGTCGGCGTTCGAATCTGTGGGTGCGCAAGTCTTGGCTCTGTCCGCACAAGATCTGGAAAGTCACGAGCAGTTTGCTTCGAAGCACGGTTTTCAATTTCCCCTGTTAGCCGACACAGACAAAACAGTCGCTGGTCTGTACGGGACAGTCGGTCCCTTGGGTTTTCCTCGGCGAAGTGTGTTTGTGATTGATGGCCAAGGGGTGGTGCGTTATGCCCACCGAGCTATAGCGGGTCTCACATTTAGGCCAGTTGAGGAATTGGTGGCTGCGGTGGAGGCTGCTCGCTGACATTGCCTCGCGGCGCCCCACAAGTTCTGTAGAATCAAACATATGTTCGGTCATGTGGTGCTTGGGATTGACCCCGGTCTAACCAGATGTGGGTATGCGGTGTTGTCCATGTCCTCATCTCAGGAAATCTCTGCACGGGCAATTGGTGTCCTGCGCACTTCGCCCCAGCATGATCTTGCAACTCGGCTTGCAGAGATTCATGAAGAAGTTGAGGGTCTCATCAACGAATTTCGACCGGACGCCGTCGCGGTGGAGCAAGTCTTTTTTCAAAATAATGTGCGCACTGCGATGGGGGTGGGGCAAGCCAGTGGGATTGTGCTTGCTCTGGCATCGCGCGCAGGGTGTGTCGTGGCGCAGTACACACCCTCTCAAGTGAAGAATTCGGTCGCGGGATGGGGAAGCGCAACAAAGGACCAAGTGGGTCGAATGGTGCAACAACGGCTTGGTCTTGCATCTATCCCTGAACCTGCAGACGCTGCAGATGCAGCTGCAATCGCACTATGTCATTGTTCAATTGCGCCCTTTATGGCGTCGCAGCAACAGGCAAGTCTGAGGAGTCACAGATGATTGGCAGTTTGCGTGGTGTGGTTGTCGAAAGATTTACCCCAGGGACCATCTTGTTGGAAGTAGGAGGTGTGGGTTATCTGTGCACAGTGACATCGTCAACGTTTGCCGAACTTGAACCCACCGTAGAGACCTTCCTTCATGTGCATCACCACATCCGAGAGGATGCACAAACATTGTTTGGATTCACCTCGCGAATTGAACGCGATACTTTTCATATTCTGATTGCAACTCACGGCATCGGGCCTTCTATGGCGATGTCAATTCTTTCCACATACGCTCCCAATGCATTGGTGGGCATTGTGGCATCTGGTGATATTGCTGCTTTAACAGTGGTGCCAGGGGTAGGTAAGAAGACTGCCGAGCGATTGATGGTGGAATTGAAATCTCGTCTTGATCTCAATGATTCAACTGTGGGTCAAGGAGGCGATGCGGTGCAATCTGCCGCAGCAGATGTGCGTGAGGCTCTAACTGCTTTGGGCTACGGGGTTGAGGAAATACGCGATGCAATGCGCCAGATGACGTCTGCGACGGATTCAGAGGCGATGTTGCGTGATGCGTTGGCAATGCTGGGGGCGCGTCGTGCGGGATGAATTTCTTGAACCTGCTGTGGCGTCAGACCGCGAAGTTGTTGATGAAGTAAGTCTTCGTCCGCGGCAACTCGATGAATTTGTGGGACAACGCGAACTTAAAGAACATCTTGACATTGTTCTTGGTGCTGCAAAACAACGTGGTCAAGCCGCTGATCACATCTTGTTGGCAGGTCCCCCAGGGTTAGGCAAGACCACGATGGCCTCGATTGTCGCCGCAGAGATGAATGTGGCACTTCATGTCACCAGTGGTCCTGCACTTGAGCGTGCGGGAGACTTGGCAGCAATACTCACCAAGCTTGGTGAGGGCGATGTTCTTTTTATTGATGAGATTCATCGACTCTCACGCGCCGTAGAAGAGATTCTGTATCCCGCAATGGAAGATTTTCAGATTGACATCGTGGTGGGGAAAGGTCCTGCGGCCTCTTCCATTCGTTTGACATTGCCTCGCTTCACATTGATGGGGGCAACAACACGTACTGGAATGATTACTGGACCACTTCGGGATCGTTTTGGTCTTGTTGCACGCCTTGATTACTACGACACTGAGGAACTGAATCAGATTGTGCTCCGTGCTGCGCGTATTCTGGACGTTCCTATCGATGAGGAATCATCATTGCAAATTGCCCGTCGCAGTCGTGGTACGCCGCGAATTGCAAACCGGCTTCTGCGAAGAGTGCGAGATTTTGCTGAAGTGAGAAGCGACGGATACATCACGTCCGAGACCGCGCGCGAAGCACTGAGGGTTTTTGGCGTTGATGAACTAGGTCTTGACAAAGTGGACCGCGCGATTCTGCGCAGTTTGTGCGAGCAGTTCGACGGTGGGCCAGTTGGTCTCACCACATTGGCTATTGCTGTGGGTGAGCAACCCGAGACGGTGGAAGATGTGTATGAGCCGTTTTTGATTCAGTTGGGCCTTATTGCGCGAACACCACGTGGTCGTGTGGCGATGGATGCAGCCCGCACACACTTGCAGAACCCGTAACCTACAACGGTGCAGTTATCCGATATTGACTATGACCTTCCTGAGGAACTGATAGCCCAAAAGCCCATCGAGCCGCGAGACTCGGCTCGACTCCTTGTAGACCTGGAGTCGGGAGAGATATCCCATCGAGTGGTGGCAGATCTCGACACACTTGTGGGTCCAGGTGATCTCATTGTGGTCAATGACACCAAGGTGTTGCCTGCACGACTTGTGCTGCAGAGAAAAACGGGCGGAGCAGCTGAAGTTCTTCTACTTGAGAAGCGTTCACAAGATGCGCGCTTGTGGGAAGCCTTGGTGCGCCCAGGTAAAAAAATCAAAGAAGGTGAAGTGCTGGAGTACTTCGGCAAGCGAGTGGTGCGTATGGGGCCACGTACAGAAGCTGGCGACACCTTCGTAGT
>JBIKSB010000087.1:0-5137 GCA_044348855.1 Ilumatobacteraceae bacterium
TGGCAAAGGTAACGAGCTTGAACCGTGACATCGCCTATGCAATGGCAGCAACCGATGTGCGTATCTTGGCGCCTATTCCAGGAAAATCTGCCGTGGGTGTAGAGGTACCCAACGAAACACGACAGCTTGTGTCATTGGGTGACTTAATGGGAAGCGCAGAAGCACGTGCAGCTACGCATCCACTTGAGGTTGCCGTCGGTAAAGACATCGCAGGTCGTGCGGTGTTTGTGAACCTTGCAGCAACGCCACACATGTTGATTGCAGGTGCGACTGGCGCGGGTAAATCAAGTGGCATCAACTCCATTCTCACGTCGCTTCTTATGCGTTCTACGCCCGATGATGTGCGCTTGATTCTTATCGACCCCAAGCAAGTGGAGATGGGGCAGTATGCACGATTGCCTCATCTGTTGACAGCTCCAGTGACGAATCCGAAGAAGGCAGCCAATGCATTGGGTTGGGCTGTAAAGGAAATGGAACGTCGCTATGACTTG
The DNA here is from genome assembly GCA_044348855.1 of Ilumatobacteraceae bacterium. Lineage (GTDB taxonomy): Bacteria > Actinomycetota > Acidimicrobiia > Acidimicrobiales > Ilumatobacteraceae > UBA2093. The sequence continues at coordinate 492 of JBIKSB010000087.1, forward strand.
CTTGTCGAAGTGGGATTCCGAGACATTGGTGGATACAACGCTGCATTCGACAAAGGCGAAGTAAATGACCCCGATGCACCAGAGGGCACAAAGGTCTATGAACGTTTACCCTTCATCGTGGTCGTGGTGGACGAATTAAACGACTTGATGATGGTGGCGGCACGCGATGTGGAAGAGTGCATCACGCGTATTGCACAAAAAGCACGCGCCGTCGGTATTCACCTCATTGTGGCAACGCAGCGGCCCAGCGTGAACGTGATCACGGGCGTCATTAAGGCAAACATTCCCGCACGTATGGCTTTTGCGGTAAGCAGTTTGACTGACTCTCGCGTCATCTTGGACCAGCCAGGTGCAGAAAAGTTAGTCGGCAAAGGAGACATGTTGCTCATGCCTGGCAACACCAATGTTCCGCAGCGTATTCAGGGGTCATGGGTTGATGAAGAAGAGGTGCGCAAAGTAGTTGCGCACTGGCGTCGTCAGTCACCAGAGGTGGTCTATGTCTCTGGAATCGAAGGTGAGGAGCAGTCATCGGGTGGATCAGTGGGGTCCTTTGGTGGGGGAAATTCCCAGGACGATGATCTGATTCGCGCAGCAATGGAAGTGGTGGTGCGCTCCGGAGTGGGGTCCACATCTTTGTTGCAACGCAAACTAAAAGTGGGCTTTGCTCGTGCGGGCCGCATCATGGATGAACTTGAAGAGCGTGGTGTTGTGGGGCCCAGTGAGGGCTCTAAGGCTCGTGCCGTGCTAATGAGTGTGGAGGAACTCGAAGCACAGGGGGGCTGACATGTCCGCATCACAACTCACAGAAATTTGTCGGGGATTGAAATTCCCAGAGGGACCCGTGGCCATGGCCGACGGCTCTGTCATCGTGACAGAGATGTTCGGGGGATGTCTCACACGTGTTGCGCCTGACGGAACAACTTCTCAAGTGGCCAAGATTGATGGCTTACCTAATGGTCTGGCTCTTGGTCCAGATGGCGATTTGTACCTGTGCAACAACGGAGGCGCATTTACACCGCTTGATGTTGAGGGAATGTTGTATCCCGGCGAATTCAATCCAGATCTCTATATCGGTGGACGCATTCAGAAGGTGAATATTGCAACTGGTCAGTTAACCGACTTGTATACGCAGTGCAATGGATTGCCACTACGGGCACCCAATGACATTGTCTTTGATGCACACGGTGGTTTCTGGTTTACCGATCATGGCTTACGTCATGGTCGCACTGCAGATCGCACTGGTATCTATTACGCACACGCTGATGGTTCATTCATAGAAGAAGTGGTGTTTCCTGTAGATGCTCCAAACGGCATTGGTCTGTCGCCCTCGGGTGATCGTCTGTACTGGGCCGAGACACACACAGGTCGCGTCTATCAACGTCCCGTCACAGCGCCAGGCAAAGTTGCCCCCATCGGTATGGATCTCACCGCAGTGTTATGTGGGTTGCCGGGCTATCAACTTCTCGATTCACTAGCCGTGGACGGAGACGGAAATGTGTGTGTAGCCACATTGGTCAACGGCGGTATCACGGTCATTGCCCCTGATGGTGAGATAGTGCTGTTCGTCGAGGTAGATGATCGCATCACTACCAACATCTGCTTTGGTGGGCCTGACTATCGCACGGCCTACATCACGGCTTCTAGCACTGGACGTCTTTTGGCAATGGATTGGCCATTCAAGGGACTCAAACTGCACTGCCACTAGGCTCGGTGCTATGGGGCAGCGGTTCTACATAGAAACTTTGGGTTGCCCGAAGAACCAAGTTGATTCCGAGAAGATTGTCGGCACTCTTCTTGCAGACGGTCTAAGCCCCACCGATGACCCCTCTCGAGCCGATGTCATCGTGGTGAATACATGTGCCTTTATTGAAGATGCACGTAAAGAGAGCATCGACACCATGCTCGCCTTGGATGATCAGCGCAAGAAGTCCTCACGACTTGTGGTGACTGGCTGCATGGCCGAGCGCTACGGGCAAGAGTTGGCCGATGCACTTCCCGAAGCAGATCAAATTGCTGGATTCGGCGTTCCCATTCAATTGGGACGCAAACCCATCTCGGTGACAAGCGAAGTGCCAAAGTTTGACCTCTTGAATCTTCCACGCCCGAAGTCTTCAATGCCGTGGGCATATGTGAAAATCGCAGAGGGTTGTGACCGCAATTGTGGTTTCTGTGCAATTCCCGCATTCCGTGGTCCGCAACGTAGTCGTGATGTGGTCGCCATTCTTAAAGAAGTAGAACAAACCGAAGCACGCGAAATTGTGCTCGTTGCACAAGATCTTGCAAGCTACGGAAAAGACCGTCCCGAAGAACTGGGAGCGGGTTCCATCGTGCAGCTCGTGCGCGAGGTGTCATCAATGGTGGATTGGGTGCGCCTGTTGTATCTGTATCCCAGTGATTTGTCTGATGATTTGATTGAAGCGATGTTGGAAACTGGTGTGCCATACTTCGATCTGTCTCTGCAACATGTGAGCAAGGCTCACTTGCGTCGCATGCGTCGATGGGGAGACAAGGAACGGTTCCTCGAGCGCATTCAGCGCATCCGCACCATGGCACCAGAGGCCACTTTCCGCAGCAACTTCATTGTGGGTTACCCAGGTGAGACCGAAGAAGACCACGACCAGTTGTTGGAGTTCGTACAAGAAGCACAACTTGATTGGTGTGGCTTTTTCAGCTTTAGCCCCGAAGAGGGGACACATGCTCTGACATTGCCCGACCATGTTGAAGAGTCATTAATGAATGAGCGCCTTGCGGAGTTACGCGAACTTCAAGACACAATCACCTCACACAAGCGAGACGAATTGCTGGACCAAAAAATCACTGTCCTGGTAGATGAACCCGGCATCGCGCGTTCTTTCCGCGAAGCTCCCGAGATTGACGGAGTCGTACAGGTTCCTGAATCTCTCAAGGTAGGCCAGTTTTACGAAGTCACCATTGAGCAAGTGTTTGGGCCAGATGTGATTGCTGCGACTTCGCCGGTGAACCTTCTTGATGGAGTGCGCAGTGGCCGTTGACGAAACTGCGATTGTGACGTGGGCCAACATGGTCACTGTCACTCGGGTGTTGGCGTCACCTTTTCTTTTTGCAATGATTCCCGACGATGGTGCGGGTTCATGGGCCGCAGTTGTGGTGTGGATTGTGTTGTGTAGCAGTGACGGTTTTGATGGGTATCTGGCGCGCCGCCATGGCATCACGCGCAGTGGGGCATTCCTTGACCCGCTAGCGGACAAGATTCTTGTGCTGGGTGCAATGTTCACGCTTGTGAGCCGCGATGTGTTGTGGATCTTGCCCGTGGTGATTATTGCGGCACGTGAAATCATCGTGAGCCTTTACCGCGTGTTTGTGGGGTCCAAAGGTGTGTCGGTGCCGGCCAGCAAATTGGCGAAAGTAAAAACGGTGAGCCAACAGTTAGCAGTGGGCTTTGCTCTGGCGCCATTTGCCATCTCTGATGCGCAATGGACCTACATCACATTTCTTTGGATTGCCGTAGTGCTCACTTTGTTGAGTGCCGCTCAATATGCATGGCAGGCAGTGAAACGATGACAGAGAGTGCTTTCTCTGAATTGACCGAGACTGACAGGGCGGCAATTCAGCGCAAGACACTACGCATACTCACCATGGGGCAAATCATTGGTGCCGCAGCACTTGCTGCAGCCGTCACAGTAGGTGCCTTCGTTGTGCAAGACATTCTCGGTAGCGAGACGTCTTGGGGTGGAATCGCTACTGCAACAGTGACCACCGGTACGGCAGTCATGGCGCAAGTGCTCTCTCGGATGATGATCCGAAAAGGTCGTCGACCCGGTTTGCAATTGGGCTATGCGCTTGCGGCAATTGGTGCAGTAATTGCCGCTGCGGGTGCAGAGATGAAAAATCTCCCAATTTTCCTTGTGGGGCTTTTTTTGTTTGGAAACGGCCAAGCAGCCAATTTGCTTGCGCGCTACGCGGCAACTGATCTTGCACGACCAGATGAGCGTGCCCGCTCTATGAGCCGCATCGTTTTTTCTTCCACCTTTGGTGCAGTGTTTGGTCCATTACTTATTGCTCCTGCACAATCTGTGGGACAAGACGTGTTTGGCCTGGCCAAATACACCGGCCCATGGTTGTTCTCTGGCATTGTCTTGTTCTTTGCATTCTTGAATACTGCCTTGCGTTTGCGGCCAGACCCACTAGTTGTAGCTGGCGGCATTCAACCCAAAGCAGATGGCAAATTGCCAAGTATCTCTGAAGCACTTGCAGTCATCGTGTCTACAGAACGCGGGCGGCTGGCGCTTGCATCAATGGTGGTCTCGCAAGTAACGATGGTGGCGGTGATGACCATGACACCTGTGCACATGAAACTGCATGGTCATGAAACGATGAGTCAATATGTTGTGTCGTTGCATATTGCGGGAATGTTTGCATTCAGTCCCTTGGTCGGGCGTTTCGTAGACAGAAAAGGCACGTTGCCTGCGGTATTGACCGGTGCGGGATTGCTGGTCATCTCCACTGTGATGTCCGCACTCAGTGGGGAAGCAGCTGTCATGTTGTTTCCTGCTTTATGGCTGTTGGGTGTGGGATGGAATTTTGGTCTCATTGGCGGATCAGCAATGCTGATTGAATCGGTTGAAGAGAGCAAGCGAGTCACGGTGCAGGGTTCTGCAGATTTGATG
>JBIKSB010000088.1:0-5115 GCA_044348855.1 Ilumatobacteraceae bacterium
TTTAGCTGCATCCACGACCGTGGTGTGTATTTCCGTGGTACTGCGAGCACTCTCATTTAATGACACCTACAACGTGTCTCCAGATTTGTACACAACCCCCCTACTTGTGGCTATCACAATGGCAGGGTCGGCACTCCTACACCCCTCGATACACACCATTTCACACGTTCGAAACACACGCACGTCATCGCCTTTCATGTTTCGTCTCACCATCATCTCTGCATCACTTTTTGTGCCGGTTCTCCTTGTCGCCCTCACGGATCCAACTGACTCACGAGACCGAGTTGTACGCACGATCTCAATTGCACTCTTGGCTGCACTCGCAGTTATTCGAGTCTCCCAATCAGTACGTCAGAATTCACGTGCTCAAGATCATCTCATGCGTAATGCACTTACAGATTCACTCACTGGTTTACCTAACCGCATCTTGATGCTGGAACATATTGCAGATGCATTGCAGAAGTCATGGCTCACACACAAGCGGCCTACGGTTCTCTTCATTGATGTGGATCGCTTTAAGAACATCAACGACAGCCTTGGCCATTCGACCGGAGATGTGGTTCTGACACATGTCGCTTCTCGACTTCTTCTTGCTGTACCAAGCGAGGCAACAGTGGCAAGAATCTCTGGAGATGAGTTCGTCATACTTGATCCCACAACGGAGAGCTCCACACAATCCGTAATGCTTGCCGAAAAAGTGCTCGACTCTCTTCGGGTACCACTACCTACAGCAGGTGGTGACATGTTTGTAACCGCGAGTATTGGCGTGGCATATGCCCCACAACACCTAGACCTCGGCGCAGATGCCCTTTTGCAACACGCCGATACTGCGATGTACCGCGCAAAAGATGCCGGACGAAACTGTATTGCACTCTTTGATGACACCATGCTGGAGGTCGTTACCAAACGGCTGGACATTGAAACTGCTTTGTACCGTGCTCTCGAGCGACAAGAACTTCAATTGGTATTTCAACCCATCATGGACATGACCATAGGAATGGTTGTGGGGTTTGAAGCATTAATGCGTTGGCAAAGAGACGATGTATCCGTAGCGCCTAGCGACTTCATACCAATTGCTGAAGAGACTGGCATCATTGTGCCGCTAGGTACGTGGGCACTCAACGATGCACTAGTGCAACTCAAAAATTGGATACAACAAAGCGTTGTCTCGCACGATACGACTATGAGTGTCAACGTCTCAGCACATCAGTTACATGATCCCGAATTCGTGACTCATGTGCGTAATGCTCTTGCGAACGCCTCGCTCACGCCTGAACATCTCACTCTAGAAGTCACTGAATCCATCATGATTACAGAGGATTCCCATGCGTTGGTGACGATGAGAAACCTCGCACAGCTTGGGGTGCGGATTGCGGTCGATGATTTTGGTACTGGATATTCATCGCTTTCTGTTTTGCACCATTTTCCACTTCATTCCATAAAGATCGATCGTTCATTCGTCAACAACCTCACAGTGGGTAAAGATGCCGAATCACTTGTACGCACAATCATCGCGATGGCAGATGCACTCGGAGCCGAAGTTATTGCTGAAGGAATTGAATCAGCAGAACAAATGAATACTCTGATCAACCTTAAATGCATCAAGGCACAGGGATACTTTTTTCACCGACCTATTGACGCATCGTCGGTGCCACAAGCAGTCTCAGAGTTACAAAATCGTGACTCTTGGCTCAACTGAGTAGGTGACATGGCCCCACCTAAATGCGAGAATGTGGACATGGCATTCAAAAGACTCTTACACGTCTCACTTGCAGTTGCCATGTCTATTCCCCTAGTTGCACACAACGCATCAGCTATTACACAGAAAACCTCGTCGCCTCGACCCCAAACGCATCACGTGTACATCATTGGTGACAGCTTGACGGTTGGGCCTGAACTGTTTGCCTCTCTTTCCCGCCGTGTGGCAAAAACAAAAAATTGGAAATCAACCCTTGTCAACGCAAAAGTGGGTCGCAGTGTTCCGCAGGGAATTTCCGTTCTCAGAAAAGCAGAATTTCGCACACCCACAGCCATTGTCGTTGCACTCGGAACCAACGATGTGCTTTCCAGGCCCGAAGCCTCGTATCACGCCAAAGTGATTGACCAGTTCATGCAAGCAGCCAAAGGAAAGCCTGTGTTGTGGCTTAATCTTGAATTCTCTACCACACGACGAGATTGGCGTTCACGTGGGGTGCGATTCAATAGAGAACTTCTTCGAGCCACAACTCGATGGACCAATCTGGAGATTGCCGACTGGGACTCTTTCTATGAACCCAAAGGTCCAAGTCGCTTCAGTAACGACGGTATTCATCTTTCAGTATCGGGATATCGCATCCGAACAAGTTTTCTCGTATCTCAAATGAATGCATGGTCAAAACGCTTACGCGGTGGTTCGACAACCACAACTTCTCCCGTCACCACAACTATTCCGCTCACAAGCACCACAACTTCCATAGAGATTGCACCAACCACCACAGAATCGCCAACCACCTCGACTACTCCCACAACCACAACCCCCACAACTGTTCCTGGGCCATAGCGGTAATTTGAAGTCATGCGCGCAGTAACAAGCCATCAGGGGCAAATCCAAATAGTTGATCGTGATCTTCCCGACACAACTGGAGAACTCGTAAAGGTGACTTCCTCTGGAATCTGCGGAAGCGATCTGCATATGGTGGAAATGGGTGTTCAGGGAGTGGTGCTAGGACACGAATTCGGTGGCTACACAAGCGACGGTCGACTTGTTGCAGTACGCCCGACTGGAGAGTGTGGTCACTGCTCGTCATGTCTTGCGCGTTCGCCACAAACATGTCCGGAGGCTGGAAGCACTCTCTATGGGTTAGCTCAAGATGGTGGCCTCGCCGAGTATGCGCGTGTGGACCCGCAGCGCATGTACGAGATTCCCGAAGGCGTGGATCCCGTAGCCATTGGTTTAGTGGAACCACTTGCCGTGGTCATGCATGGCATCAATCGCTTACAGAGCCACAGCGGCATGCGAGCTTTAGTCGTAGGTGCCGGTTCTATAGGACTACTTACTGCGGCGGTTCTGCGTGACCGAGGCATCGATGTAGACATTGTGGCTCGCCATCAACATCAACAACTCGCGGCAGAATCGCTAGGCGTTCGACCGATGGAAACACCCGACAAAAACTACGACATGACCTTTGATGCCGTGTGCACTCAACAAACTTTCGACCTGTGTGTAGATGCCGTACGACCTGGTGGTCAATTACTTGAATTTGGCATGTTCTGGACACCCGTTCAGCTCAGCAACAGCGTCATGATGAAGGAGGTAACTATCGTGCCTTCCATTTTTTATGGCCACAATGAAGACCACAATGACTTTCTAGAAGCAGTCGACATGCTGACACGGCATCCGGAAATCACCTCAACCATTGTTACTCATCGATTTGGCATAGACGACGCAGTGCATGCGTTCGATACCGCCAAGGACAAGAAATCAGGTGCAATCAAAGTTCACATCATGCCTAACGCATGACGTAATCAACTGTTTACTGCGACCGCACTTGCACGACGATCTGCCTGACGCTTCGCAACTTTGCCCACGCGATCGATATGTCGCATGAGAGATTCACGAGCCTTTTCTGCCGAGGCATTAAGACCCTCAATTTTGTCCACGGCCCAATGACGCATTATCAAAGGGACAATGATGCGCTCATGGTGAATAGCGAAGTCATAAATTCCTGCTTGGGCTATCGCACGAGAGTGTTCTGCGAATCCTGGAATGCCCACGCCAGGCATCGAGAACCCCACCACCTGACGCTCTAGCGCCTCAACTGCGGTAGAGGGATCTAGTTCAATCAATTTGCTGACAAGGTCTCGATAAAAGAGATGGTGACGATTCTCATCTGAGGAGAGTTTCATCATCACGTCATAGCCCACCTTGTCATCCAGCATTGTGCCTGTGTTGCGATGAGAAATACGAGTTGCAAGTTCCTGCACAGCCACGTAACACATACCGTCGGCTGCGCCAGGTGGTTCTGGCACAATCGCCTTGCTCACTTGAGCCATACGGCCATCTTCCAATTCGTGAGGCTCAACAAGCCCACTCACTGTGATGTAATCACGCATCACAATTGCATGACGTCCCTCTTCAGCGGTCCATCGTTGCGCCCATTCACCCCATGCGGAGTTCCCGCCAAACATGCGTGAGATTGTGCGGGTGTACCACGGCAAGTTGTCTTCAGTAAGAAGATTCACGAGCAGCGCAGAACGCACACCTTCGGGAAGAGAGTCTTGACCATACGCAAAACCGTCTCTTGCAAGTCTTTCTGCTCGCTCCCAGGGCACATGCTCGTGTGGATACCACTCTTCGGCTGATTCAAGATGACGATTTAAGAGACGCTCGGCCTCTGGTTCAAGTTCTGTCAAAATCGCCACATCATCCATATGAATCAACCTAGTTCACATTGCGCTCAAAACCCTCCCAGTAGGGAGCACGCAGTTTAAATTTCTGAAGTTTTCCCGTAGCCGTGCGGGACAGCTCCTCTCGAAACTCCACACGTTTTGGACATTTGTATCCTGCAAGCTTGCTTCGCACATGTGCGATCACGTCTTCGCTCGTAAGAGCACTGCCTGGCACTTTGACCACAAGTGCAAGAACCGCCTCTCCCCATTTGTCGTCTGGGACACCAATTACGGCCACCTCTGCCACCTCTGGGTGAGAAAAGACCGCATCCTCCACTTCGATAGATGAGACATTCTCACCACCAGAGACAATGACATCCTTCTTTCGATCGGCAATGGTGAGGTACTCGCCATCAGAGATGTATCCACCGTCACCTGTGTGGAACCAACCATCACGAATAACTTTGCTCGTCTCTTCTGGTTGATTCCAGTAGCCCTCCATGACGGTGTTGCCACGAGCAAGAATTTCACCCTCATGATTCACACGTAACTCAACTCCCAGCGCAGGTACTCCCGCTGCGGCCAATCTCATTGCACGCTCATGAGAAGACAGACTGTCGAGTTCTGATCGCGAGCGATTCATAGTAAGCAATGGTGATGTCTCGGTGAGACCGTAAATCTGGATGAACTCCCACGACAATTCTGTCTCGATGCGTTCAATGGTTTTGGACGGAGGCGGAGCGCCGG
>JBIKSB010000089.1:0-5015 GCA_044348855.1 Ilumatobacteraceae bacterium
AGATGAAAGCCTTTGCTGAACAAATTGCACTCGCTAAAGAACATGACATGACCCTTGTGATCCATACGCGCGACGCATGGCAAGACACCTTCGATGTTCTCGATGCAGAAGGAATGCCCTCACACACCATCATCCACTGTTTCACTGGCGGACCCGACGAGGCACGTCAATGCCTCGATCGTGGCGCGTATCTGTCCTTTAGTGGCATTGTCACATTCAAAAACGCAGCCGATTTGCGTGAGGCTGCAGTTCTGTGCCCCGACGATCGCGTCCTGGTAGAAACCGACAGCCCATTTTTGGCACCAGTTCCTCATCGCGGACGACCCAATGAACCGGCACATGTAGGCCTGGTGGGCACCGCTATTGCAGATTTACGCGGCCAAGACCCCGCAGAGTTCGCTCGCCAAACAACAGCGAATGCACTCGCAGCCTTTCCCCGCATACATTCATAGGTACATGGATCTCTCTCGCACCGATCGAAATCGACTTACCGTCGCAGCAGTCACCACAGGGTTGCTGCTGCCGTTGTTGTTTATCGCAGGCGGAAGAAGTGCGGGCACAGCAGACACAAACACCACCGTCGCACCCACCACAACATTTGACACCGGCCTTCTCACCAACAACACAGTTGATGCTCCTGCAAATCTTGAAGGACCTGTTGCTGTGGAATCAAATGCCCAAGGCGAGATTGCATACCCCGCAGGAAATTCCTCAGAGTCCTATCGAGGCACTGCTTCTTTTAAGAGATTTCCAGAATCTGCAAAGAACGGTTGTACTACCAATATCGCCCCATTGGGATCAACCATCACGGTGCGCAATCTCAACAATGGTCTCAAGACCAAATGTGTGAACATCAACATTGGGCCCACTTCTGGCACATTTGACATTGTTCTCAACCTCGCAGTGTTTGAAGCTGTCGCCGAACTTGTTGATGCGCCATTACCTGTAGAGATGTCCTGGTGACACTGTCTCGTACTGATGCATCTCGCCAACTAGAAGAGGCGGGGCTGCGCGCAAAAAGAGCCCTCGGGCAAAACTTTGTGGTCGATGCGAACACAGTGCGCAAGATTGCGCACGCAGCATCTGTCTCTAGTGGTGATTTCGTTGTAGAAATCGGTGCGGGCTTAGGTTCGTTGACATTGGCTCTTGCAGAAACAGGCGCACAGATTCTTGCCATCGAGGTAGACACTGCACTTATCCCATTGTTGCAACACAACGTGCAACATCTCCCCAACGTCACCGTGCTGCATGCCGACGCCATGAAGATCAATTGGCCAGAAGTTCTTGCCGAGTCAGATTCTTGGTCGCTGATTGCCAATCTCCCCTACAACGTGGCAACACCGCTTGTTGCAGACATTTTGGATTTTGTGCCGCAAGTGAAAAAGATGCTGGTCATGGTGCAAAAAGAAGTAGGCGAAAGATTCTGTGCCTCACCGTCTACCGAGGCCTATGGCGCACTCAGTGTCAAAGTGGACTTTTACGCCACCGCACGAATAGTGGGAATTGTTCCCCCTACGGTGTTTCTTCCCCGACCCAATGTCGACTCAGCACTTGTTGAGATCACTCGACGTGCAGAGCTAGTTGATAGCTCAGTGAATGCGAAGGCATTTTTCTCTCTTGTGAAAATGGGTTTCGCAAAGCGTCGCAAAATGCTGCGTGGCGCCTTGAGCGGCACAGTAGAACCCACACATTTTGAAGAAGCCGGCATTGCACCCACCGCACGCGCCGAAGAACTCACCGTGCATCAATGGCTTGCGCTATTTCGCGCCGTACACAACATCGCTTCATGATGTTTCTGGAATCACCTGCAAAGCTGACGCTCTCACTTCGTGTGGTGGGTGTGCGTGAAGATGGTTATCACCTCATTGACGCTGAAATGGTTGCTCTCGATATTGCCGACCACATCACCATTGCCAATGCAGACCCCACACACATTTCTCTCACTGGCCCCTATGCCGAGGGCATTGCCACCGATGAATCAAATCTTGTGCACCGTGCCTTGTCGCTTGTGGGTCGCACAGCCTCGGTGACTATTCAGAAAAACATCCCTCACGGTGGTGGTCTTGGTGGCGGGTCCAGCAATGCGGCAGCAATTCTTCGATGGGCACAATTCAACGATCTAGAACGCGCAGCCACGATCGGCGCCGATGTGCCGTTTTCTCTCATTGGTGGACGTGCCCGAGTGCACGGCATTGGAGAGAATGTGGATTCTTTGACTTACGAACGTCGCGACATCACTTTGTTGATTCCCCCAGTGCACACACCCACTCCCCTCGTGTATCGCACCTGGGATGACATGGGCGGCCCCACCGGACATGGAGTGAACGATCTGGAACCTGCAGCATTGCGGGCAGTTCCAGAGTTGGCGCTATGGCGTGAGCGCATCTCTCGCGCCCTTGGACAAGAGCCACACCTCGCAGGCTCTGGCTCCACATGGTTCGTGTACGGCCACGTCAGTGCCCACACAGAAGGGCTTGAGGGCCTGCAGGTAGTACACACAACAACGCGCCCCGATGCGGGACGCGTTGAAGAACACCAAAAAGGCGGAAATTAACTATTTACGACGCTGATGACGCGTGCGACGGAGCATCTTTTTGTGCTTCTTCTTACGCATACGCTTGCGACGCTTTTTAACCAGAGAACCCATAAGGCATTAGAACCTATCGGGACATTTCAAGAAACTGAAAATCCGATACCGTAAAAGGGTCTTTCCGGGATCGTTCAATTGGCAGGACAGCGGGTTTTGGTCCCGTTGATAGGGGTTCGAGTCCTCTTCCCGGAACAATTTGCCCTTCATCTACACTGGCTCCATGAGCACACGGTCCATGGAAAAAGTTACAACGAAGCGCCTGTCGCTGTTTTCCGGACGTACTCATCCCACGCTCGCCCAAGAAGTTGCAGGGCATCTGAACATCGAATTGGGCGATGCAAATCTTGTGCAGTTTGCGAACGGAGAAATTCGTCCGCGCTTCACCGACAGCATTCGCGGTGGCGACGTGTTCATCATGCAGTCACACTTCGGAACAGATGCAGGTTCCATCAACGACTCGATCATGGAACAACTCATCATGATTGATGCAGCACAACGCGCATCAGCAAAAAGAATTACTGCAGTGTGTCCCTTCTACGGTTATGCACGTCAAGACCGTAAAGCAGAAGGTCGCGAGCCCATTACAGCACGCATGATTGCCGACATGTTTAAAGCAGCCGGCGCATCACGCATGGTCTCTATTGACTTGCATAGCGGGCAGATTCAGGGGTTTTTCTCTGGCCCAGTAGATCACCTCACTGCATTGCCCGTTCTCGAGCAATACGTACGTCAACATGCAGAGCAAGATCTCGTCATCGTGTCTCCGGACGCAGGCCGAGTGAAAGTTGCAGAACGATTCGCACAGCATCTCTCCGACAAGAACGCCGACGTTGCATTCATCAACAAGCGTCGTCCCAAAGGCACAACCAATGTTGCTATCGCAAAAGAAGTCATTGGTGATGTTGATGGAAGATTGTGCATCTTGACCGACGACATGATTGACACTGGCGGCACCATCGTGTCTGCAGCCGAATTGTTGTTGGAGCGTGGTGCCAAAGAAGTGTGGGCTATGGCTACTCATGGTGTGCTCTCTGACCCCGCCGTGGAGCGTCTGTCCAACTCGCCCATCTCGCGGGTGGTCCTCACCAACACCTTGCCGCTCAAGGACGGAAAGAATTTCGACAAGCTGGAAGTTCTCTCCGTAGCCAAAATCATCGCCGATGCCCTCTCGGCTGTGTTTGATGAAACCAGCGTGAGTGAACTGTTTGACGGCGAAAACCAGTCCTAAGACCCCAAATCTTCGCTGGCCTGCTGGATCTGCGGCCAAAAATCCCTAGATGGCCCTACTAGGGCCGTGTGGCAGTTCAATTTTGGCGGCATAGACTCGCTAGCCGTGTCCAATACAGCAACTCTCTCCGCCGAAGTAGGCCGCCAAACTGGCAGTTCCGCTTCCCGTCGCCTGCGCGCGGCCGACCGTATTCCTGGTGTTCTCTACGGCCATGGCATGGAGCCCGTCACATTGTCGGTAGCTCGCCGTGATTTGCGCGTCGCAATCTCTGGTCCCGCCGGACAAAACACCATCTTGACTCTTGCTGTTGATGGAAAGTCCTACAACGCAGTCATCAAAGAGATGCAACGTCATCCAGTGCGTCGCAATGTGAGCCACATCGATTTCGTGCAGATCAACTTGTCTGAAGAAATCACCATGCAGGTTCCTGTGCACCTCACCGGTACAGCAAAAGCAGTTCTTTCTGCTGGCGGACTCGTTGACCCCGCAGTGGACACTTTGGAAGTGCGCACTACGCCAGCCAATGTTCCTAACGAGATCTTGATTGACATCACCGACATGACACCAGAACAGGTGATTCGTCTCTCTGATGTTGTGTTGCCCAAGGGTGTAGTAGCAACGGGTGATCCCGACATGCCTGTTGTGACCGTGATGATTTCACGCGCAGCGACCGAAGCAGCAAATGCTGCCGCTGGTGGCGAATCAACTCCTGCTGCTGACGCTGGTCAATAACTAGACGGCCCGCGGGTCGTTTCATCTCCCATGTTGCGCCGTTCGAATTCCGGTTCTGGCGACATGGATCGCATGCTGATTGTGGGTTTAGGTAACCCTGGAAAAAAGTATGCGCGCACACGTCACAACGTAGGCACCGAAGCAGTAGAGATTCTTGCTACTCGCATGGGTTCCTCGTTCAAGGTAGGTCGCGACAAAGCGCAAGTCATTGAGGCTCGCCTGTGTGACAAGGCAGTTGTTGTTGCTATTCCCACCACCTACATGAATGAATCGGGCGAAGCAGTAGGTGCACTGTGTCGACGTTTCAAGATTTCACCTGCCAATGTGATTGTGCTGCACGATGAATTAGATCTTGAGCCTGGCATTGTGAAGTTGAAATTTGGTGGCGGACTTGCAGGACACAATGGTCTGAAGTCCATCTCTCAACACTTGCGTACCGATGACTACATACGGGTGCGCATTGGC
>JBIKSB010000130.1:0-3907 GCA_044348855.1 Ilumatobacteraceae bacterium
CCGCTGGGCTCCCAGGAGGAGTATCCACAGTGACGCGCAAAACACCGCCAGCGAACTCAAGGTCGTACAGTTCAAGGTGTAAATCGTCCAGAATGGGGGTCAACATGGTGCTCACTGTGTCTATGACGCTGCTCGACATGTGCTCACCTCCTGCCAAAACTGGCTCTAACAGAACAAAAGGCACGGGGAGCACCCGTGCCTCCGGTTCACCGAACTTCAAAGGACGGGTCATATGTTAGCCGTTCAAACTAAGGTTTCGCTCCGATGCTTCGTCTGACTCAACTCTTCCTGAGAACCCTGCGTGATGACCCTTCTGATGCAGAAGTGCCGTCCCACCGCCTACTGGTCCGTGCCGGCTACATCCGTCGCGCCGCCCCTGGGGGCTATACATGGCTGCCACTTGGGTGGCGTGTGTTGCGCAAGGTGGAAGACATTGTGCGCAAAGAGATGGACGCCATGGGTGCACAAGAAGTCCACTTCCCTGCCTTGCTTCCAAGAGAGAACTATGAGGCAACAGGTCGTTGGACCGAATATGGCGACAACCTGTTTCGCCTCGTCGACAGAAAAGGCGCCGACTATCTCTTAGGTCCTACTCACGAAGAGATGTTCACACTTCTGGTCAAGGATTTGTACTCCAGTTACAAAGATCTCCCAGTATCCCTCTACCAAATTCAAACTAAGTACCGCGATGAGGCACGACCACGTGCAGGTCTTTTGCGTGGACGCGAATTCCTGATGAAAGACAGCTACTCGTTTGACATCGATGACGAAGGGCTCGCTCTGAGTTATGCACAACATCGCGATGCATACGAACGCATATTTCAACAACTTGGTATCCCCTATGTGATTGTCCAAGCAATGAGTGGCGCAATGGGTGGATCAAAGAGCGAAGAATTTCTTGCACCTATTGAAGTCGGCGAAGACAGCTTTGTGCGATGCACGAAATGTACCTATGCGGCAAATACTGAAGCAGTCACAGCAGGAACAATCGCACCCGATACTGCGACCTATCCCGCATCACATGATCTTCACAGCCCTAACTGCCCCACCATTGCAACTCTTGTGGAGTACCTCAATACTCATGCGCCACGTACAGATCGTCCATGGACAGGTGCAGATACGTTGAAGAATGTGATGTTGACTGTGCGTCATCCAGATGGAACAACAGAAACACTTGCAGTGGGCGTACCTGGCCATCGCGAAGTTGATCTCAAGCGCATCGAAGCACAATTGTCTCCTGCGGAAGTCACCGCGCTTGACGACGCAGGATTTGCTCAACATCCACAACTCGTGCGCGGATACATCGGGCCTGCCATGTTGGGCACACAAAGCCCGTCGGGTATTCGTTATCTATTGGATTCATCTGTGGTGCCAGGAAGTGCATGGGTGACGGGAGCAAATACAAAAGAGGTGCACGTCATTAACTTGGTGCATGGACGTGACTTCACCGCCGATGGGACCATTGAAGCAGTGCATGTGGAGCCTGGTGATCCGTGCCCTCAATGCAATGCATCGCTTGAAATTGCACGAGGCATTGAGATAGGCCATGTGTTCCAATTAGGTCGCAAATACGCGCACACACTGGGACTGCAAGTTTTGGACCAGAACGGCAAACAGGTCACGGTCACCATGGGTTCGTATGGAATTGGTGTCTCACGTGCCGTGGCATCAATTGCAGAAGTATTCCACGATGAAAAGGGCTTGAAGTGGCCCCGTGCGGTTGCGCCTGCAGATGTGCATCTTGTCTCTACTGGGAAAAAAGATGACGAGATCACTATTGCGGCCGAAAAACTTGCGCTCGAATTAGAACAGGCCGGACTGGAAGTGATTTTTGATGATCGCATCGGAGTTTCGCCCGGCGTGAAATTCAAAGACGCAGAGTTATTGGGCATCCCCACTGTTGTGGTGGTGGGTAAATCTTTGGCTAACGGAACAATTGAAGTGCGTGATCGCCATAGTGGTGCACAAGACGATGTTCCTGTCGCTGACGTGATTTCCCGAGTATTGACTCTGCATCGAGAAGGCCACTAGCAACATGCTGCGACGCATCATCGGCGTCCCCCAGCACTATTCATGGGGTGACCACACGTCGATTCCGTCGCTACTTGGCATCACACCCGATGGAAACAGTTGGGCCGAGATGTGGTTTGGCACTCATCATGTGGCACCTGCACATCTCGACACAACAAATGGTCCGTTGCTTTCAGAAGTTGCCGGCAACATGGACATGCTCGTCAAGCTTCTTGCAGCAGGACAACCGCTCTCATTGCAAACACACCCCAACAAGGAACAGGCACGCCAAGGATTTGCTCGCGAAGATGCTGAAGGAATCGACATTTCGGCTCCACATCGCATGTATCGCGATGCCTCTGACAAGCCAGAGATTCTTGTTGCCCTAACCCCGTTTGAGGCACTGTGCGGGTTTCACTCTGTCGAGCACATCCGCACATTGTTTGCCGACATGCAGTGGCACACAGAACTGGGTGTCATCACAGAACATGGCATTGCGGAATATCTGAAGTGGTGCTTTGCCCAAACCACACCGCCACAGCTGTCGGCATCTCCACAATGGCTTCAAGATATTGCACAGCTGTACCCCAATGATCCTGGTCTACGAGTGGCACCACTGCTGCACCACGTTGTTCTCACACCAGGTGAAGCCATTTGTTTGCCTGCAGGAAACCTTCATGCCTACATCAAAGGGTGTGGAGTAGAAGTGATGAACTCTTCGGACAATGTTGTGCGAGCTGGCTTTACCCCAAAGCACATCAATGTGGAAGAACTACTCGCAATTGTGGACACTTCCCCACTTGCAAGCCCGGTGATTACTCCCGATGCCTCGGGTACTTATCTTTCGCCGTCGGACGCATTTTCAGTACAACAGATCTCTGCAACAGGAAAGATGCACTTTGATGCGGTTGCACATCATCGAGTGATATTTGGACCACTCTCTGGGGATTCTCACACAGTGCCCGAGATGTACTTTCTGGCCGCAGGTGACACAGGAAACCTTGACGCAAAGATTGGTGACAAAATTTTTATTTGTCACCAACTATGAACTAATCGTTCCCCACTGTTTTACGAATTTCGACAATCTTTGCCGTTGCATTGTTAGCGTCATCGCCTTTTTCATCGAGCGCCTGCGAGCGATCTCGCGCAGCTTCTCGTTCTGCGCGTGCAGTATCGGCTCGCGCAATGGCAGCGTCCGTGCCATGTTCATTAATGAACTCTGCCCACTCCACTAATGCATCCACCATTTCATCTTCAGGCACAACCGCAACATTGCGTCCCTTCACGAAGAGATGCCCGCGTTTGTTACCTGCCGCGATGCCAAGGTCAGCCTCACGTGCTTCACCTGGCCCATTCACCACACAGCCCATTACGGCAATTTGTAGTGGCAGTTTTTTGTCTTCAAATGCTTTCATTGCGCGATTCGCAACATCAATGACGTCGATTTCTGCTCGACCACAACTCGGACATGCAATGAGATCCACATTCTTGCGTTCGCGTAAACCAAGCGCTTCTAAAAGTTGACGGCCAGCACGAGCCTCTTCCACTGGGTCTGCAGTCAGGCTGTAGCGAATGGTGTCACCGATACCTTCCATCAACAACGTGGCGATACCCGCAGTTGCTTTCACCAGACCCGCAGGTGGTGGACCTGCTTCGGTCACTCCAAGATGCAACGGATAGTTCACTGTGTCGGCCAACATGCGATACGCCTCCACCATGAGAGGCACATTGCTTGCTTTCACAGAAATCTTGATGGCCTTGAAATCAACCTCATTGAAGTACGCAATTTCCTGCAACGCAGATTCCACCATGGCTGCAGCCGTTAGTCCACCATGTTTTTCATACAACGAAGGATCAAGCGAGCCACCATTGACACCAATGCGAATGGGTAAACCAC
>JBIKSB010000091.1:0-4929 GCA_044348855.1 Ilumatobacteraceae bacterium
AGTAGCCGATGGTGGTGGTGCGCTTATGGTCAATGGCCAGCGTATCGAGGCCACTATTACGCGAGAGAACAATCAGCTTGTGATTGCAGCAGGTGTGCTGCGTGCACGTATTTCTGCTGTGCAACGGGAAGGTGGTCGTGCACCGCTCGACTCACAGGGTCGCATTCGCATGGATCAAGGTGACTCAATAGAAATTGAAGTAACGGGGTTTGGCACCGAATCACAAGTGGAAGTGCGGATGTATTCAGATCCAGTGTTGTTGGGTCGTAGCACAGTGTCGGCATTAGGGAACTTGATGGCGTCCTACGAAGTGCCAGAGTCAGTGGATGATGGGCGTCACACGGTGGTGTTGTTGGGTGAATCTCAGCAAGGAGAAGAGTTGACGTTTGCACTCGCAGTGTTTATTGGGGCTGAGTCCGATGGGCCTTCTGTGCTTGCATTGTTGGTGGGTATTCCTCTTGGGATAGCAGTAATGGCTGGCTTAATCATTCCTGCGATTATCCGACGTAGGCGTGAAGAAGAAGAAGAAGTACAAGTCGCTTAAAGGAATGTAGAGAACAAAAAATCCCCTACCGAATTCGGTAGGGGATTTTTTATGCGATGTTCGAATGTGTTACGCGAGTGACTTATCGAGTGTGTCCAACTGCTTCACCAATGCCGATGGCAACTTGGGTCCGAACTGTGCGAAGTGGTCACGAATCTGTGGAATCGCTTCTTTCCATCCGGCAGCATCAACCGACAACAGTTTCTCGAGATCGCTGTTGTCAATGTCGAGGCCATTGGTGTCCAAATCGCCTGCGTTAGGCAAATAGCCAATTGCAGTTTTTTCTGCAGATGCTTTTCCGTCAATGCGGTCAAAGATCCATTTCAGAACGCGGCTGTTCTCGCCAAATCCTGGCCACAAGAAGCGACCATCTTCATCGCGACGGAACCAGTTGACAAAGAAAATCTTTGGCAAGTTCTCTGACTTGGTGGCTGCGCCAATCTTGAGCCAGTGACCGAAGTAGTCAGCCATGTTGTAGCCACAGAAGGGGAGCATTGCCATTGGGTCAAAGCGAAGGTTGCCCACGGCGCCTTGCTGTGCGGCGGTGGTTTCAGAAGCCATGATGCTTCCCAAGAACACGCCGTGATCCCAGTCGAATGCTTCGGTTACCAAGGGCACTGTTGTGCGACGGCGTCCACCGAACATGATTGCCGAGATAGGAACACCAGCAGGGTTTTCCCACTCAGGAGCCATAGATGGACACTGTGATGCAGGCGCGGTGAAGCGAGCATTCGGGTGAGCAGAAACTGAGTCACTCTCTGGTGTCCAGGCATTGCCCTTCCAGTCGGTAGCGCGTGCGGGTGCGGTGTCGCTCATGCCTTCCCACCACACGTCGCCCTCTGAGGTGAGAGCGGTGTTGGTGAACAGACAGTTGCCCCACAGTGTTTCCATTGCATTGGCATTGGTGTCGTACCCAGTTCCTGGTGCCACACCGAAGAAGCCAGCTTCTGGGTTAATGGCGTACAGGCGACCGTCTTCACCGAACTTCATCCAACAAATGTCGTCACCAATTGTTTCAGCCTTCCAGCCTGGGATGGTGGGAACGAGCATTGCAAGGTTTGTTTTGCCACATGCAGAGGGGAAGGCTGCAGCAATGTACTTGTGCGCACCTTCAGGATTTGTGAGCTTCAAGATCAACATGTGTTCTGCAAGCCAACCTGCATCACGCGCCATCACAGATGCGATGCGCAATGCGAAGCACTTCTTTCCAAGAAGTGCATTGCCGCCGTAGCCCGAACCAAACGACCAAATTTCGCGAGTTTCAGGGAAGTGCACGATGTACTTGTTGTCAGGGTTGCATGGCCATGCGGAACTTGTTTGGCCAGGTGTAAGTGGGTCACCTACTGAATGCACACAAGGCACCCAATCGTTATCGCCCAATACATCGAGTGCTTTTTGGCCCATACGGGTCATGATGCGCATGCTGACTGCAACGTATGCGCTGTCGGTGAGTTGTACGCCAATGTGGGCGATGGGTGAGCCAAGAGGTCCCATGGAAAATGGCACCACATACATGGTGCGGCCTTTCATGGCGCCTGCGTACAAAGAATTCATTTCGGCGCGCATCTCTGACGGTTCGCGCCAGTTGTTGTTGGGGCCTGCATCGTCTTTATCTGTCGAACAGATGAAGGTGCGATCCTCTACGCGTGCAACGTCGCCTGGATCTGAGTGTGCCCAGTAGCTGTTCGGACGCTTCGCTTCATCAAGCTTGGTGAAGGTGCCTGCATCAACAAGTGATTGACACAGCGAGTCGTACTCCTCACCAGTTCCATCACACCAGTAGATCGAATCAGGCTGAAGAATCTCTGCCCAATCGTTGACCCACTGTTTGAGACGTGTGTTGCTCGTGGTTGCAGCCATTGCGGTACCTCTATTCAAAGGTCAAAGTTATTGAAGTAGATATTGCCAGCACCGGGGGGGGTCAGAACAATATGAACTAAGGCTAAACCCCAGGAGTCTCCATGTCCGACTCCGATCCCAATGTGAGACAAGTGGCACGACCGCTGTCGTCGAGGGTGAAAACCACGCGCTGGCCCTGGCGCAGCATGCGAAAGATGGACCCTTCCAGGGCGTTGCCCG
Organism: Ilumatobacteraceae bacterium; assembly: GCA_044348855.1. Taxonomy (GTDB): domain Bacteria; phylum Actinomycetota; class Acidimicrobiia; order Acidimicrobiales; family Ilumatobacteraceae; genus UBA2093. The sequence continues at coordinate 2,624 of JBIKSB010000091.1, forward strand.
CAAGGTTGTATTCGCGAAGGTCGGTATCAGAGATGATGACTCCGTCACCGCTGACGGGGTCATAGGCCTTGACGACGCCTTGCATGGGATGCCTTAGCGGCCGGCCTTGACGACTTTGCCCGACTTAATGCAGGCGGTGCATGCGTAGACGCGACGAGGAGAACCCTTGACGATGGCGCGTACACGTTGGATATTGGGGCTCCAACGGCGCTTGGTGCGCACATGGGAGTGGGACACGGACATGCCCCAAGATGGACCTTTGCCACAAACTTCGCACACAGCAGCCATGTTGGAAACCTCTTTGTATCGGCGACAGGCATCGGGCCTGACGGACGCAGAAGTCAAAACTACCAGCGAGACCAAACCGACCCCAACCGTGCCGGGCCCAAAAACAGCCAAATTCGCATATTTCCCACCTAGGGCCTCTGGCTTACTAGCCTTTCGCCCGTGACAGGGCTTCAGACTTTAGGGGCAACCGAACTACGCCTCATCATCACGGTGTTCCGTGATGCGATGAAAGTGCATGCGCCATCCATCAACAGACTCAACGTGTATCCGGTGCCCGATGGCGACACCGGCACCAATATGTTCCGCACACTCGAAGCTGTAGTTGCCGAACTCAACGGTGCAGACGACAACCTTGTCGCAACATGTGCCGCAATCAGTCACGGATCTTTGATGGGTGCCCGCGGCAACAGTGGTGTGATCTTGAGCCAAATCTTGCGCGGGCTTGCCTCCACTATTGGCGGTGACGCATCGCATGCAGGTGTGACTGCCACTGTGGTCTCTGATGCATTTACGCGAGCTGCAGCTGCAGCGTATGAAGCGGTGCTCAAACCTATTGAAGGAACAATTCTCACCGTTGTGCGAGAAACTGCCGAAGGTGGTGCACAAGCGGCACACAACGGCGCCACTCTTGCCGATGTTCTGATTGCTGCTCGAGAGTCGGGGCGCACCGCGCTTGCCCACACACCCGAGTTGCTCCCTGTATTAAAAGAGGCAGGAGTAGTTGATGCTGGCGGTGCCGGCTTCTTGTTGTTGATGGATGCATTCATCCATGTGGTGACGGGCGAGTCAATGCCCGAGCCCGACGAAACCGCTGGCCCCACACCAGAGCAACTTGATGCTGTTGCACAACGTCATCATGAAGACGGAACGGTCGATGTCAGCGAGCTTCGCTATGAAGTGATGTTTTTGCTGAATCTTGATGACTCTCGCGCACCGGACTTCAAATCGGCGTGGGGTTCGTTGGGGGATTCCATTGTTGTTGTGGGTGGAGATGGTCTCTACAACTGCCACATCCACACCAATGACATCGGGGCAACAATTGAAGCCCCACTTCTTCTTGGGGGTATGCCCAAGAACATTCGCGTTACCGACTTGTTTGAAGAAGTTGCCGAAGAACATGCAGCACGTGAAGCAGAATTAGGCGCACCAGTTTTGAATCGTTCACTCACGCCGTCGCTGCCGCCGGTGACATGTGCCGTGGTTGCAGTAGCAAGTGGTGATGGAATTGCTGAGTTATTCGGACAGCTCGGAGTACACGGTGTGATCTCTGGTGGTCAAACACTGAATCCATCTACTGCAGAGTTGCTCGCAGCAGTCGAGCGAATGAATGCTCGCCAAGTCATCATCTTGCCCAACAACAAGAACATCATTCCTGTTGCTCAACAACTCGATGCTCTCACCACAAAAGATGTGCGTGTAGTTCCTACGTGTTCTATGCCAGAAGCTCTGGCTTCTCTGGTGTTCTATGACCCAGAAGTATCAGCCGAGACCAATGCGCGAGCAATGACAGATGCCGCAGAAGCAGTCGCCACCGGCGAAGTGACCCAGGCAGTGCGTGACACCAAGACCGATGCGGGACAAGTGACCGAGGGAGATTGGATTGGGCTCGTGCGAGGAGACGGCATTGTGTCCATTTCGGGAACAGTGGTGGGCGCGGCGCAACAGTTGTTGGAATCGCTTATTGATGATTCGCGTGAATTGCTTACCTTGATTACTGGCGCAGATGCAACCACCGCCGATACTGAAAAAATCACCGCATGGGTCGCCACACATCGTCCAGAATTGGCCGTTGAAGTTCACTTCGGTGGACAACCGTTGTATCCATACCTATTCGGCGTTGAGTAATTCACCACTCACATATCGCGACTTAGACCAGCTCGGTCTTGAACGCATCAAAGGGATTGGCGAAAAATCTCTTTCTGCACTGGAATCCTTCGGAATCCATAGCGTGCTCGATCTCATCGAGACATATCCGCGTCGCTATATCGACCGCTCAAATATGGCCACGCTCAGTCAGA
>JBIKSB010000190.1:0-2965 GCA_044348855.1 Ilumatobacteraceae bacterium
CGTGCCGCAGCACTCTCACTTGATCGTGACTTGTTGGACATGTTGCTTGGTGCAGAGGAGTTACGTGAGTTACTAGACCCACAGGTCTTGGCCGATTTGGAACTCGAGCTTCAACAATTGGTGGAGACTCGTTATGCAAAAACCGCAGATGAAGTCCATGATCTTCTGCGACGCCTTGGCGATATGAGTCGCCAAGATATTGAGATACGCACCATTGGTCCGTCACAGCAATGGATAGATGAACTGATTGCAGACCGACGCGCCATCACGGTGGTGGTTGCAGGCACAGAACACATCATTGCGGCCGAAGATGCAGGTATCTATCGCGATGCACTGGGATGCGCCTTGCCATTGGGGTTGCCTGATGCCTTCACGATGCCGGTAGCGACGCCGTTGTTGCAAGTGGTGGGTCGTTACTCGCGTACGCATGGGCCATTTGTGGCGCGCGATGTGGCGCGACGCTTTGGTGTCTCTGAAGAACGTGCGAGCGCGGTGTGTGAGTTATTGGAAGCACAAAGCCGATTGGTGCGTGGAGAGTTTCGTCCAGGTGGCACCGAACGTGAATGGTGTGATGTGGAAGTGTTGCGTCAATTACGTCGACGCTCCTTGGCTGCATTACGCAAAGAAGTAGAACCAGTTGAATCAGAAGCTCTTGCGCGGTTCTTGCCTGCATGGCATCACATCATCACTCCATTGCGCGGCCTCGATGGGCTAGTCACTGCCGTGGGCTTGTTGCAAGGTGCATCCATTGTGAGCTCTACATTGGAAACAGATGTATTGCCGCTGCGTATGCGCGGCTACAAACAAACAGATCTTGATGAACTGTGTGCATCGGGTGAAGTGGTGTGGGTGGGTGCCGGTTCTATTGGTGCACACGATGGCCGCATGCGCTTGTTCTTTGCCGACCAATTGGCTCAACTTGCTCCTGCCATTGAATGGCCAGAGCCTCCCGCTTCTGAACTGCATCACACATTGCGTGTTGCATTGCAAGAACGCGGTGCGTTGTTCTTCTCACAAATTCGCGCGGCTGCACCTTCGCATACCGAAGCCGAAGTACTCACTGCATTGTGGGATCTGGTGTGGGCAGGCGAAGTCACCAATGACACCTTGGCTCCTTTGCGTGCATTTCTTGGCGGCAATCGCGGATCCCGACCCAGCACACGTAGTTCCTCGCGCATAGGGCGACCACGCCCAGGTCGACTCACACGCATTGGTCCACCAGCTGGCGCCGGACGATGGAGTCTTGTGGCGCCGTTGTTGCAACCACGACCCACCTCTACTGAATCGGCGCATCTCTATGCATTGCAAATGTTGGAACGACATGGCGTGGTGACACGCGAAGCTGTTCTTGCCGAAGGAACAGTGGGTGGTTTTGCATCCATTTATGGCGTGTTGAAAACAATGGAGGAGCGCGGCCAGGTGCGTCGTGGGTACTTCATTGATGGTCTAGGTGCAGCACAGTTTGCAATGCCCGGCGCAATTGATCGTCTTCGTGATCAACGTGTCACCGATGTATTAGATCTACATCCCGCAGATGCGCCGCCCGCTTTGGTGTTAGCTGCAACAGACCCCGCACAGCCCTATGGCGCAACTTTGGCATGGCCAGAAACATCTGGCCGTCCGACACGAAGTGCAGGTGCATTAGTGGTGGTGTCCGAAGGGAAAGCATTGGCGTGGTGTGATCCACGGTCGCATCAACTTGTGGCTTTTACGCATGCAACAACTGATCGCAGTTGGGTACAGGCATTGATTGCGTTGGTGAAGGACGGACGTCGTCGTCAACTAGAGATTCGAAAAATCAATGGTGCAGATGCCTATGAGTATCCCGAGATTGTCGAGATGCTGAAAGAAAATGGTTTCGCGGAGAGTTATCGCGGTTTGGTGTTGCGGGATTGACCCAACGAACGCAGACCGCCCCAGGCGAGTGAGGCAACTGTTGCGCCAAGTGACTCTGGTTCAAAGGTGCGTTGCTCACGAATAACTTGTCGGCTGACAGCCTCCGCCATGCCCACTAATCCAATTGCGAAAGTGTGCACGTCTGTACCGTCGGCATCAACGGCAATAAACGGCGAAATTGCGCGTGCAGCACCATCTTCAAATTCGCTCACAATGTGTGCAAATTCTCCATCCACGCGTGCAGAGCTTTCAAACAACAAAGAGAACGCCTCTTTGTTGCTCGCAACCCAAGCAAAGTAGGCCACCATGCCACGTTCTGTTTGCTGGCGTGGGTCACCAGTTCCTGCCACTGCCTTTGTCACGGTGTTCAACAAATCATCACCCACATCGTGCAGCAGTTGGAGATATAGAGCACGTTTGGAATCAAAGTACTGATACACCACAGGCTTCGTAATAGACAACGCCTCGGCGATGTCGTTCATGGAGGTGTCGTGGTAACCAGACGTAGAAAATGCAGTTAACGCAACATCAAGAATTTGACGCCGGCGATTAACAGTCACAAGCCGCGCTCACGGTCGTCTCGGTCAGCAGCCTTCACTGCATAACCAATGATGATGGAAGGCGCCAACAGAATCGAGCCGATAATCAATGTTGCAACCACCACGGTGACAAGTGGGCCCTTGAATCCGAATGCGAAAGCCATCACAAAAGTGGACATCGAAATTGCCCAAAAGATGTACCCAATGCGATTCGCCAAAAGGTTGTACTTGGCGACTTGTGCACGACGCGCACGCACGGGATCAATGGGGGGTTGATTCATGGACCAAATGGTACGGGCAATTGGATTCACCCGTGGTGTTGGCTACAAATTCGTGGGCAATAAACGGCTCAGTTGTTCAAAAAAGATGAACAGCACGGGCAACATCACCACAGCCATCACGGGGTAGGAGATATAGGCCCGCACCCCGCGTCGAATGGCAACAATTGCTGCGACGTACAGCGCAATGAGTGCAACAAACCACAGAACAACCCATGGCCATGCAGCCGAGTCATGAAACCAACCTTTGTT
>JBIKSB010000092.1:0-4903 GCA_044348855.1 Ilumatobacteraceae bacterium
TACAACCCAAGAGGCAATTCCAGCGTCGGCTAGTTGGCGAGCGACAACGGCACCAGAGAACCCGGCGCCCACAATCACAATTGGAGCTGTCATTAAAGAAACGCTAGTGGCTCAGCCATGGAGCACACAGACCATCGAGGTCGCGCACCTCGATACGGTCGCGGTTTTCCCATACCACCTGGTTATTGGGGTCAGCACGCAGCTTGAAGACTCTGAAGGACATCTCAGTGGTGTCAATTGTCAAAATTCGACCAATCAAAGGATCGCCCAATTCCAAGATGATTTTGAGTGTTTCGAGTGCCTGAATCGATCCCACAATTCCTGGAAGAACACCAAGAACTCCAGCCTCTGCACATGATGGCGCCAGTTCAGCCGGTGGAGGCTCGGGCACCATGTCGCGATAGGTGGGTCCAAGTTTGGGATGAAATACAGACACCATTCCTTCGAAACGGAAAATGCTTCCGTGTACGACAGGGATACCCAACTTCACGCTCGCGTCATTCAACAAGTAGCGGCTTGGGAAGTTATCTGCGCCGTCTACAACGACGTCATAGCCAGACATGATCTCCATGATGTTGCTTGCATCAAGTCGAGTGTCGTAGGCATGAACCACCACATCGGGGTTGAGTTTGGCAATTGTCTGACGCGCCGACTCCACTTTGCGTTGACCGACACGATCGATGTTGTGCAAAATTTGACGTTGCAAGTTTGATGCGTCTACTTCGTCCATGTCGACAATGCCGATAGTGCCCACGCCTGCTGCTGCCAAATACAACGCAGCAGGTGAACCAAGGCCACCGGCTCCCAGCATCAACACCTTTGCACCAAGAAGTTTGGCTTGACCTTCAACCCCTACTTCAGGCAATAACAAATGTCGTTGATAGCGATTGCGCTGATCGGGTGTGAGTGTGACGGGTTGACGCCAGGCGCGACCTTCGTCTTTCCATTTTCCAAAACCACCGGCCATGGAAAACACATTTGTGTAGCCAAGTTCTTGCAATGTGCGTGCAGCAAATGCGCTTCTCACGCCACCTGCGCAATAGACCACAATCGGTTGTTCGCGGTCGGTAGCACGGCCTTCAATTTGAGCTTCAAGATGTCCACGAGGGATATGCAGAACTGCAGGCAACGCACCTTGTTCATATTCATCGGGCTCGCGCACATCCAGCACCAACACCCCACCGCTCTCAATCTTTTGCTGAGCCTCTGCAGTGTCGATTTCGGTGATATGCGATTTTGCCTGTGCGAGAAGGTCACGAAACGTTGCCATAACTAAAACCCTACCGACTAAGTCGGGAATTCACTGACCCGTGAGACCCGCCCGCAGCAACAGGTTGGTCAGAATCGGGCTGATTCCACCGCGCAAAAGAACATGGGCGTAACGGTCTCGTTCCGTGGGACCGCCATTGATAATGGCAACCTTTGCATCACTTGCACGCGCACGATCGACCACGTATGCCGCCGGAGTAACCGCCAATGTAGAGCCCACTGCCAACAAAACATCGCATTCCTCGGCCACTTGCATGGCGCGATTAATGACCTCTGGCACCAGTGCTTGTTCGAACAGAATGGCATCGCTTTTCACAATGCCGCCACAGATTTCACATGGTGGATCTACTTCGCCCGCCTTGACGCGTTCAATGAATTCACTCATCGGGCGGCGATCTTTGCATTGCCAACATCGAGCAAAACGAATTGTCCCGTGGACTTCAACAACCATCTCATCATCAAGTCCTGCGGCTTGGTGCAGACCATCAACATTTTGTGTCACGACTGCATGCAGTTTTTTTGCCCGATGAAGTTCAGTAACAGCAAAGTGTCCTTCGTTAGGTCGCGCTGTGCCACCAAACGTGCGCACGCGTCCCTCCCAGGCAACTTTGCGTACTTCAGGATCACCGAGGTAGTAGCTCAAGGTGGAGGTTTTTTCCGCCAGTGGGTTCTGTGTCCACAATCCATTTGGTCCTCGAAAATCAGGGATACCTGAATCTGTAGAGATGCCAGCTCCTGTGAAAACCACAATCTTTGAGGCATCACGCAACCACTGCGCAACCTCGCTCATGGACTCATCATCGGCAAGTTCGTCAAACATCACCCTTCATTCTTGCTGCTGTGTACACATCACACCCAACCAGCAAGAAAGAGAATCCATGAAGATGCCCCCACCCATTGCGGTCCCTGTCACACAGTCATCCATACAAGTAATCCGTTGGAATGACCCCGTAGTAGAGACTCATGGCCACCCCATTGATGATCCCTATGTGGAGATGTTCTGGCTACCGATACTTGGCCCCACAGCCACATGGCTTGCCCGACGATTAGCCGCAGGCGTTCTTCATAATCCAGAGGGTTACACCTGCGATATGTCCGAACTTGCTCGTGCGCTTGGTGTCTCCTATACCCAGGGCCGTCACAATCCATTTGCTCGCGCATTGCATCGGTGTTCCATGTTCGGCGTCAGCCAAGATGTTGCGCTGGAACCGGTGTACACGGTTTCTATACGCACCGTCCTGCCACAACTTCCACTCCGCCATCTTGCACGGCTTCCCCAACAATTACGTATTGCCCACGACGACTGGGTGCATCCCCGTTAAGTTCGTGAGATGCAACTTCGTGTATTCACCGAACCTCAACAGGGCGCTAGCTATTCTCAACTTCTCGCTGTGGCCCAACGTGCCGAACACGCCGGGTTCGATGCTTTTTTTCGCAGTGACCACTACCAAAAGATGGGGTCCCATGTCACTGGCCTCCCGGGACCAAGTGATGCATGGATCACACTTGCAGGAATCGCGCGCGAGACATCATCCATTCGCCTCGGCACATTGGTGAACTCTGCAACGTTTCGCAATCCAGGAGTTCTCGCCATCAGCGTGGCAAATGTGGACGACATGTCAGGCGGTCGCGTCGAGTTAGGTCTTGGTGCAGGCTGGTATGTCGATGAGCATCGCTCGTATGGAATTGCTTTCCCTGAACTCGGTACACGATTCGACATACTCACCGAACAACTTGCCGTCATCACTGGGTTATGGAATACACCTCACGGAGAGAAGTTTTCATACAGCGGAACTCACTACAACGTGGTTGATTCACCTGCGTTACCTAAACCCATACAAAGCCCACCACCCATCATCGTGGGAGGTGGTGGTCCACGCCGCACACCGCGACTGGCCGCAATGTATGCCGCAGAGTTCAACCTTCCCTTTAGCAATGCGGACGTCTTTGTGACACAGCGCGATCGTGTGCGTAGCGCGTGCGATGCACTGCAACGTGATCCCGACTCATTGATCTATTCGGTGGCCCAGGTGGTCTGTGTGGGCAATACCTCACAGGAGATTGCTCAGCGAGCAGCTCGAATTGGTCGTGAGGTAGATGAGTTGCGACAGAACGGAATTTGCGGAACGCCCGACGAAGTTATTGGGAAGATTTCTTCTTGGAAGACAACAGGAGCATCGCGAATGTATCTACAGGTGCTTGATCTTGACGACCTTGATCACATCTCGCTCATTGGCGAAAAAGTCTTGCCTTTTGTGAAGTAGAAACGTTCTCTACAAAGCGCCGGTGGCCATGAGCACAAAAGCCACCGAGGCAATGCCCAGTCGATACCAGCCGAAAATCGCGAGTGAACGACTATTGAGGTAATTCACCATCCACCGCACTGCAATCAGTGCCGTCACGAATGCTGTGAACACGCCGACTAATGGCGTTGCAATGCCAAACATGTCCACTAACTCACCACCGTTTCTTGCGGTGTCAAACACGGTTGCAGCAGTCAAAGTGACAAGCCCCAGAAGAAAACTAAATTCAATCGCTGCCGACAGCGACAACCCTATTGCCAAACCAGCAATCAGAGTGACAAGACTTCGACTCACCCCCGGCCACAACGCAACTCCCTGTGCGATGCCAATGATGAACGCAGAGCGCACCGTGAGTTCATGAAGAGAAGTTGTGCCCCCACGGGGAACCCAGATCAACAAGACAAGACCACCAATAGCCCATGCAATTGCAACGGGTAGTGGCCCAAACAGAGTGTCTTTTATGCGGTCCCCCAATACGACTCCAAGGACTGCTGCGGGCACAAAGGCAGCAACGAGTGCTTTGACTACAGAGAGACCCTGTGCATCTCGGCCGGCTACACCTTGCATCATCGACCACACACGCATGCGATACAGAGCAAGTACTGCCAAAATCGCGCCGAACTGAATGGCAATTGCATAGGTATCTGCGGCACCCGATGTTGCACCTTGACCAAATCCGATGAGATCAGAAACCACCAACAAATGGCCCGTGGACGAGATAGGCAAAAACTCAGTGATTCCCTCCACAACGCCCAGCAGAATTGCTTCGGGAAGGGAAAGTAGATCGCCAGACATTGTCTCTAGTCTCGCATTTTGACCACCCACCACAACAACATCTTGCCTACTAGGTTGATATCCCATGGGGTCTACAGCATGAATAACACCAACACTCAGCATGCTGGCACCATTCAAGGCCTCGACGGCATCCGGGCCATCGCAGTTGTTGTGGTGTTCCTGTCGCACTTACCCATCGCAGTGACATGGCTTGAAACTCAGACTTGGTTTAACCAATTTCGGATAGCAGGATTCCTTGGCGTCAACATGTTCTTTGTACTCAGCGGATTTCTCATCACCTACACACTGTTGAATACACGACACCGCGACGGGCGACTCGCCCTACGACGCTTCTACGTAAGTCGTACAGCACGCATCATGCCTGCGGTAATCGTTTTCCTTGTTGTGCATTTTGTGTATGCGCTGTTCTTCGATTTTCCTCCATTTGGCCGCATCAGCGATGAGTTCATCATGATGAGTGCAACCATCTTTCAATTCGCCAATTACGCAGTGCTCTCCAATACCGAACTTCTCGAAGAAAATGGCGCGCTGTGGTC
>JBIKSB010000093.1:0-4889 GCA_044348855.1 Ilumatobacteraceae bacterium
ATGCACAATATTTTCTGCGTGTGCTTTTGCTAACGCAGCAGCAATTGCTTTTCCAATATGCACGGTGAGATAGAGACCAATTTCTCCTGGAGCAGTGCCATCTCCGGCGTCGTCGAGCGCATCACGCAAAGATTTTCCGTGAATGAGTCGCATCACAAGCGCAACTTGCCCATCATCTTCTTCCACGCAGTCATACACCGGAACAATGTTGGGGTGAGTTAACCGCGCAATGGAACGTGCTTCACGTCGAAAACGTTCTACAACTGTGTGATCATCGGCAACGGTCGAACGTAAAAGTTTTACAGCGACTTCACGACGCAAGTGCAAGTCAGTTGCGCGCCACACGTCGGCCATACCACCCGATGCGATAGGACTATCAAGGCGATATCTACCGCCGATGAGGTCGTGGGTGGAACGTGAAGCAGCCATTACTGGATGTTTACGCTAGTTGTGGATAACCCCTCGATGGGGCGATACCCCTTAGGACTTCGTGCGAAACGCGACGCCGATGCATCCTTCACCAGCGTGTGTTCCGATGACAGCACCGATATCGCTAATGAGAACGTCACCTGAATAGATGCTCTTCACAGATGCAACGAATGCATCGATGTCGGAACACTGCGCGTGAAGAACACTGATGCGCTCGATCTGGCCATCGTGTTGCTTGACGATGTCGGCCAAGAAAGCAAGAGCCTTAGAGCGGGTGCGCTGTTTGCCGGCTTCTTCAACAACACCATTTTTGATAGCGATGAGAGGCTTGATGGATAATGCAGTGGCCAGCATGGCTTTGGCGCCACCAATGCGCCCACCTTTTTTGAGGTTGTCCAAGGTGTCCAGTGCTGCATAGACATGGGTACGGGGAATCAATTGCCCAGCGAGGGTCACTATTTCTTCAACGCTGGCGCCCGCCTTGGCTTTTTCTGCACATTCCAAAACAGTGAGGCCAAGACCCATGGAAGCACTTCGGCCGTCAACAATGCGTACGTCAATTTGGCCCGCAACGCCCTTGGCAGCAAGCTCGGCGCTTTGCATGGTGGCGGAAAGATCTGAGGACAACGAGATGACAACGACCGAAGTTGCACCAGCGGCAGCAAGATTCTTGTACGCCTGTTCAAACGCACCCGGAGGTGGTGCAGCGGTCTCGGGCAATACGGGCGACGCAGCACACTTTTCCCAGAACTCACTTGCGGTAATGGTGGTGCGGTCGATGTATTCGGTATCGCCAAAGCGAATACTGAGAGGAACAATTGTGATTCCGAGTTGGTCAGCTAATTGCTGGGGAAGATCACAAGAGGAGTCGGTAACAATTCGTACAGTCATTAAGAAGAAACCGTAGTCGCCCGAGCAGCGGCAAGCTTGCCCTTTCGCCAATGGGACCACCACCAGGCAGCCAACACCAACAGCAACGAGATACTCACTAATTGCCCATACCCCGCCAAAGCATTCACGCGGGCCGTGATGGTGGTGCGGGGAACCACGTCCACATTGCCCGACGGCGTTGTCACGGTCATAGAAATGGGGAATCGGCCGTTTGAGAGGGCTTCGGCAGGAACCTCGATTTCGGTGGTGCTCTCTGGATTCAAGGTGACGAGCCGGTCAGGGGTGTCGAGTTCCAATTTGCCGCTGGCCAGCTGCAAGCGGATGATCAGTTCCGTGGCTGAGTTATTGCGCACCTGTAACCGGATGATGCTGTTGCGCCCCGACAAGGTGATGGTGTCAGGAGTATTGATGGTGACGGCTTCGCGCGTGGTGCGCAAGAGTGCCGAGAGCCCATCGAGGTACTGCTCGGCCGAACCCGCCCGGGATGATTCACCCACTGCAAGAAGATGTGCCCAGAGATCCCGACGTGGATCGGTCTCGCTGACCATTGATGCGGTGGCATTGAGATCGCGGCGCACCGCAGAGATGCGTTGCGCCCGACTTTGTGCGTTCGCGGGAGCACTTGCGGAAAATGTGGTGACGGGAGTTTGGGCTGTGACTGGCGCGGGGCCAGACATATCGATCACCGATAATCCGTTGACTCCCACGATTGCGCGTGACGTCAACGTGAGTGCATTGCTTGCACCCACTTCACCTGTTTGTGACGACACAACGATGCGCACGCCATCGCTTGCTTGTCCGCTTTCACGTAAGTCATCTGCCAAGAGAGCAGCTTCGGCGGCACTGCGATATGCAGTGATTACCTCTGTGGTTTTTGTTGATGCACCAGAGAGCGCGGCGGAAATATCTGGATCCACTTTCACAATAGACATGTAATCGGTGGGACGTCCTTCGGGACGTGTCAACACAGCTGAGGAACTTGCGGTTGAAGTATTGCGTTGTGCATTGGGCATGAGCACCAACGATGCAATGCCGGCTTTGCGCAACAATTGTGTTCCAGCGGTAGTAACAGGTGCATCGGCAATCCAAGAACTGCGTTGAATGGTGACGTCGGGTAGGAAACGATTCAATGTTGATTCACCAAGACGTAATTGCTCAATGAATTCATCGTCGAGGCCTGTGGCTGCAAACAAAGAGACATCTGTTGTGGTGAAGGTAGAGGTGATTACAGAGAAACGGCGAAGCTGTTCGCGAAGATTGACCAGTAACTGCGCGTCTTCTGATTGGGTGGACAATGCAAGTGCGGAAAGAATCTCAGGTTCAATACCAATTGTTAATGGCGCCGAATAGGTAGCCAAAAACGCAACAAAATCACGCACTTTCTGTCGTGTTTCCTCAGACACCACAACAAGACCATCGGGAGACAATGAGGGCGTTGCAGTAAGGCGAATGAGCGTGGTGATAGGAGTTGGCGAAGGTACGACATCTTGCCGCTTGTTCACAAATGTCAACACCGAAGAGATCACTTCACTTGTTTGTGAGTTTCGTATGCGCAGTGTCACTGGGTACACACCATCAAAGGAAAATGTGAGTGATGAGTTTGCCTCTGACTGCATGCTGACTGTCGTGTTGAGCACAAGACGTCCTTCGGCATCGCGAGCAATGTTGCGTAACGATGAAGAGACCGTGTCAATGACACGCACTGTTGCAGCACCTGTTGCAATAGAACGCAACGAATCACGAGTGGCGACACGTCGATGCAGTTGTACATCCACGATGTTGCGCGGATCTGCCAGCGCTTCTTCTGGTGCAGTAAAAACAAATCGCACCACGCTTGGACCAGCGATGTTGAACGGTTGAGACACAATGGTGAGAGGCGACACCCCGGTGGGTGTGTATGCACGCACAGCGGTCTGTGGCCAAGAGATTGTCACCATCAGGAGTGCAAAAAGAAGCGATGCAATTTTTTTCAATGCAACTCCTTCTGCAACACCGTAAGACGGTTGGGTAGTGCGACAAAACCTATTTTTTCATAGAGATGCTGTGCGGGCTGGTTGTTGACTTCGGTGTTCACCACTGTGTGGCGACATCCTTTGCGTGAGCTCCATTGGATTGCAGAGGCCACAAGACAACTGCCGATTCCCGCGCGCTGTGCAGATGCATCGACTGCGAGGCGTTGCAGGTAACCCGTGCCACCTGTGGCGCCCACAACAGCAAATCCTTGAAGGGCGCCTTTGTGTCGGGCCACAAAAACCTGTGTCCGTGAAGTGGCGCCAAGGGCATCGGAAAACGCATCTGTGTCGAGAGCCCAAGTGGTGCCAAAGGCTCGGGCATCAAGGCGCAAGATCTCGTCGCGTAGTGACGATGGCATTCGACTGCCCCAGCGCAGAGTTTTTTTGGGCGCAATGTCGGGCGCCAAGGAGAACTGCGGCGGGGTCCAATGGGTCATCGACATGAGCACCAAATCTTGAACTGGGGCAAAGCCCACTTCCCGTAAGGCAGTCTCGGGTCGGGTCGAGAGTGCACTCGTGCGCACCCGGGCATAGCCCCACGATTTCAAGGTGGTGAGCCATTGCTCAATGACCTCGGGCCCTGGAAAGGAAAAATTGTCGTCGTGGGCACCATTAATAATGAGGAAAGCGGATTCTGGATCATGGGCGAGAGGGCGGGCATGGACAGCAGTGGGCCCCGACCACAATGTTCCGCGCCGGGGGGCACGATAGACCACACTCATAGAACGCAACGGTAGTGCCCCGCAGCCAATAGGGGGCCCTGAGAGATCCCTCTTCTCGGCGCCCGGCGCCCACCAATGGTGCCTAGCCTTGAGCAGTCTTTGTGCGCACCATATGTATGGAGACTTTTTGCCATGATCCCAGCCAGATTTGCCCCCATTTTCGAAGAGATGCGACCTCTCGCCGAGCGATTCAGCGCGGCGGGGCATCGCCTATTTCTGGTGGGTGGAACGGTGCGCGACCTTTTGTTGGCGGGAAGCAACGAAGGCCTGATCAGCGATGCCATGGATTTTGACGCCACAACAACTGCTCGACCCGACGAGATCAAGGTGCTTGTTGCCGACATTGCAGATGCAATCTGGACTCAAGGGGAGCGCTTCGGAACCATTGGTCTCAAGATTGGCGAGCGTGTGTATGAAATCACCACGCATCGCGCCGAGGCCTACTCACCTGATTCCCGTAAACCCGATGTGGTGTTTGCCGACGACATCGAAGCAGATTTGTCGCGCCGCGATTTCACCATCAATGCAATGGCATTGGAGTTAACTAGCGACACACCCACGCTTGTGGATCCTTTTGGTGGTGCAGCCGATTTGCTCACACGTCAATTGCGTACGCCGTTGTCACCTGAGGAATCTTTTTCCGATGATCCGTTGCGCATGTTGCGCGCAGCACGATTTATTTCTCAATTAGAAGTTGCGCCCGACCCTGCCATCACACATGCAGTTACTGCAATGGCCGAGCGTTTATCCATTGTGTCGCCAGAGCGCATTCGTATTGAGTTCGACAAGTTAATGGTGACACCACGGCCAAGTTTTGGTTTGTGGTTTTTGGCTG
>JBIKSB010000094.1:0-4884 GCA_044348855.1 Ilumatobacteraceae bacterium
AAAGCGCACCTTGAACAGTAGAGAGCGCGGGTGTGAGAAAGAACAAACTGCTTACTTGTGATGCAGCTTGTCGCTTCAGAAGCCACAACATAATCAGAATTGCTCCTAGCGAAAGCACGCCTATGGACCACGCAAGTGCACCGAGACTTTGTGGTGTGACGGAGAAATCCCAATTCTCATACATCAACGCCCCGAGAGAGAACACCACGGCACTTGCAAGGTATTGCCATGCGGTGCCACCCAATAGTGGTGTCGATACAGCGAATTGACGTTGCACCAACGTTCCCGCGGACATTCCCACAACAGCAATTGCCATTGCTACAAGCGCGCCCGTACTCACACTGTCTGTTGCTCCACCGCGCTCCACTACTACGACAACTACCCCGACACAACCAAGAACTACACCCCACACACGACGCACATTCAACTCTTCACGCAGCAATAGGCGTCCACACACTGTGGTCACCACTGGATGCAATGCAGCGATAAGTGCACTCACTCCAGAAGGCAGACCAAGGTCAATTGCCACGAAAACCCCACCGAGATAGAGGCCATGAATTCCTAGACCAGAAATCATCTGAATGACCTTCTCGCGCGATGTGAGTGCCGACTCTCGTGCAAGCCGCGACAGCAACCCCAGGATCACCGCCGCAATCGTCACTCGTATCGCCAGGAAAGTCAAAGGCCCTGAATCTGCAGTGCCGTATCGGGCAACAATGAAGCCGGTACTCCAGAGCAATACGAACACCATGGGCGCTACACGGGCAAAGGGCGCTTGGGTCACTCGGTAAGCGTAGAGCCCCCAGTGTTGGGTACTGTTGCTGATTATGAACAACCAAGAACTTCTTGACGCAGCATGTCCCACCATCAACGTATTTGGTGCGGCGTACTACTTCACACCCGAGACTCTGCAAGCTGGAAAGAACATCAATCTGGGCGGCATGGAGTTTTATGTCCAAGGGCGTGCAGGACAAATGGGAAATTGTGACCCCGATGCTGTGTCTGCAGCATTTGGGTACTTTAAGCCTGCGCTTCTGAAGAGCATTCTTGAAGCAGCGCGAGCCAAGGTTGAACCTCGCGTCGCCGGTGCTGCGCATCTCGAGGCATGTGCTGCATTGGGTCGAGCAAAACTTGCATCACTTCCTCAACTTGAGGCATTTGTGGCAGTTCTTGAAAAAGTTAATGACGCAGCTGATCCCGATTCTCTCGCGTTGTACGCCGCGATTCGCACGGAAACACTTGCATCAGATGCTCCAGGCCGAGCCATGCAACTTATTGCCATCTTGCGTGAATTCCGGGGCAGCGCTCATCTCGTCGCACTTCGTGCAGTAGGTATCAAGTCCTCCACTGCGCACTTCATCAAACGACCCGACATGTGGAAGCAATTTGGTTACACCGAAGACGAAGCACCTGAAGTAACTGATGTAGAGCTACAAAAAATGGCACAAGCGGAAAAGCTCACCGACGCACTGGTGGAACCCGCTTATGCAGTCTTGACCCAAGACGAAAGAAAAGTGCTGATTGATGGGCTCGAGGCTGTGAAAGCAGCATTGAGCTCGTAAGGGTACGTCTATTCCTCAGACAGCTTTTGGGCGATTTTTGTAAATGCCGTGGTGAATGATTTGATTTCCGCGGGCGACAGAAGATCAATCACATGAGCCCGCACACTTTCTAGGTGATGCGGCGCCGCAGTTTTCAATACCTCCATACCTTTGGTGGAGATTTGGGCAAAAGCAACACGGCCGTCCTCGGTAGACCGCGTACGTGTCACTAGTTTTTTCTTCAACACACCGTCCATTCGGCGAGTCAGACCACTTCGAGTTAACCGAAGACTGTCCGCCAGGTCGCACATGCGTAGACGCTGATCGGGTGCTTCAGACAACATCACAAGTAGCTGATAATCACCAAAATCCAGGTCAAATGGTTGAAGGTCGCGCTCAATGGTTCGAATGACGTCACCAGCGGTGAGGATAAATGCTCGCCACGCTGCCATCTCTTGGGTGGTGAGCCATTTTGTCGCCATAGACAGAACTATACAAGCAAAAACGGAAATGATTGCGTGCTCAACCATTTATGCATATAATTGAGTCCTCAACTATTTCTTCAACGAAAGAGAGAAACATATGGACATCGTCCTTCTAATAGCAAGAATTGTTTTTGCACTCATGTTCATCAACAGTGGCCTCGCCCACTTCAAGAACACTGCAGCCATGACTGGGTATGCCCAGTTCAAAAAAGTCCCTGCACCAAAAGTTGCCGTACAACTTTCTGGTCTTGTGATGCTTCTCGGCGGTCTTTCCATCGCCGCTGGTATCTGGATTGACCTTGGCGCACTCGTCATAGCTCTGACACTTGTGGTCATGGCCGTGAAGATGCACGATTTCTGGACAGTGACAGATCCAGCAGCAAAGCAGCCAGAAATGATTAACTTCTGGAAAAACATCTCACTTGCAGGTGCTGCATTGTTCATCTTCGCCACATACGCACAGGAAACAGCCGATAGCGCACTTCAAATCGTGGGACCACTTTTCGGCGGGCAATAAACTCTGTCAAATAATGGGCGGCGGTACTGCGGTATCGCCGCCCATTTTTTATTCCCTGGCTGAAGCTCACACGAATCTCTTCATCGTGGTGAATTGTTCACAGTTATTTGTGTGAAGTTAATTCCTCGAGAAGCTTGTCCACTTCCACCGTTGCAATTCCAATCGATTGGTCGGCAATGCCATATGGCAACACCAGTCGACCTGCATGAATCAAACTCCCGCATGAATACACAACATTGGGTACGTACCCATCGCGTTCATCCTCACGTGGGCTCAACAACGGTCTCTCTAATGTGCCAATGACTCGAGCCGGATCATTGAGATCTAACAACATGGCACTGAGGTGGTAAGTGCGCATGGGACCCACTGCATGAGTAATCACAAGCCATCCGGCCTCAGTTTCAAGTGGTGAACCACTGTTACCCAGTTGAATGAGTTCCCAAGGTCGACTGGGCAATTGAATTGCTGACAATGCACTCCAGTAATCCAAACGATCAGAGAAACTGATCCAGTTGGACTCGTGATCGGCTCGCGACATTGCAGCAAAGACTCCGCCAATTTTGCGTGGGAAAAATGCCATTCCTTTTCCATGAGCAGCCATACCCGCAATCGGGTGAGTTTCAAAAGAAAGAAAGTCTGATGTGGAAAGTATCTGTTGCGAGACACCCATGCCATCAAACGCTGTGTATGTAGCCAAATACTCCCGCGAGCCATCATCGTGCTGGAACAACACAAAGCGCGCATCTTCCATGCCTCGCCACTCCGCATACGACACAGGCCACAAAATTCGTTCCGAAAGGTCTTTGTCGTCAGAAAAAGTGACCACATAATTTCGTTCCGCAATCATGCGGAAATGATGAACAGTGTTATCCACGTTCTTAAAAGAATCTCGGTCAAGTATGAATTGAAAAAGAACCCGATTGAGATCTTCTAAAGAGAACGATTCGCCAAGTTGTTCCAAGATATAGCGACCGTTTTCCCCTAGGTCATGTAACTCTTCAAGGGGGCCACGAAAGTTGCATTGATGCAACATCGACTCCCAGTGGCTCCCTATGACGGGAAAATCTCCCACTTGATCAATACTGATATCACCTTGGGCATCTACCAACCCAGTGCGAAAACCAATAGATGAGCGATGCCCCTCGCCCACGCCTCGCACGCTCATAATGAAGCGTAAAGAGCCATCTTCCACACCCTCTTGTTGAGGATGCGGCACGATCGAAGGATTGGTGAGAGCTGCTCCCTCAATGGAGAACTCATGTGTGAAAAGTGCACCTATGAGGCGCAAGCGTTCGGGCGAGAGTGTGAAATCTGGCTGTAGACGATGCGCAATTCGATGCGCATGGGCCTCAAGATCTTCAAAGAGGTTTTCGTGCCGAAGAGAAAAACGAGAAACGACATTCTCGAGAGTGGACTTCACCTGATCTTCTGTGAGTCCAATAACTCTTTCAATCACCATTCCAGCGCGAGACTGACTCGCACCATAATCCTCCTGGCCTGCAACAAACAGTCGAGAGATAACTCGACTCGCGTCGGGCATTAATCGGTGTGTCGTCCGACGTGCAAGAACGTTGTCATCCAAATGTGCGCTCACACGAGCCACATCGATCCACGGTGTTGCATAGTAGACACCATTGCCAAGGTTGACTCCGCTCCTTGGTTGAGATTCACACCATCAATCCGCAAACCGTCATATCCTCCGCCGGTGTGAAGATCAATCATTGAATGACCCGAGTCATTGTTTCCTAAGAACCAATTCACAGCCATATCTACTACGTGCTCCCATGCATCATCACCCGTGAGAATTGCTGCGCGCATAGCAGCGTCGGCGATTGCTGCCACCTCAATGGGTTGCTGGTCGAATTGTGGACCTTTGTCTCCCATCCCACGTCCGCCCACGGGTGTAACCGAGAGGTGATCATCGAGAGTTTCCACCTCCAACAACCACTCCAAAAGATTGACTCCGCGTGCTTCCAGTGCCGGATACCCCAGCAGAGAACCGCACACCATCATGGCCTCGGGGAGCAAAGCATTGGAGTACGACAGACGATTCTCGGGCCATTTCCATGTCCCCTTTCCGTCTGGGTGAAACACAAACATCGATGTCATATCCACCAAGAGATCTCGTGCCGTGTGATTACCTTCATCAACTTGTAGAACTTCACCTGCTCCCAATGCTGCAAAGCACATAGCCCTGAGAGAAAAAGATCTCGCCTGTGCAGCAACTTCAAAGGCATCAAAGCAGCGATTTCTTACTTCGGTGTCACGTGAATGCCCCACCGCTGTGCCCAATCCCCATATTGCACGTCCCCAACAATCATCAGACACGGGGGTGTCTTGC
>JBIKSB010000095.1:0-4820 GCA_044348855.1 Ilumatobacteraceae bacterium
TCAAAAATATGGCGGCACCTCGGTCGCAGACCCCGACCGCATTAAGTCGGTGGCCGACCACGTGGCCTTTACGCGCCGCCACGGAAATGACGTGGTTGTGGTGGTCTCTGCCATGGGTAAAACCACTGACAACCTGCTGTCGCTGGCGAATGCGGTGTCCAATGTGCACCCTGGTCGCGAAATGGACATGCTTCTCACCACCGGCGAGCGCATCTCTATGTCGCTGCTGTCTATGGCCTTGGCCGGTGTGGGTGTTGAGGCTGTGAGTTTCACGGGTTCCCAGGTGGGCATCATCACCGACACCATCCATACCAAAGCCAAAATTCTTGAGATCAAAGGCGACCGTGTGCGCGATGCACTTGCCGAAGGCAAAGTGGTTGTCGTTGCAGGTTTCCAAGGAGTCTCCACCGACAGTGAAATCACCACCCTTGGTCGTGGGGGAAGTGACACCACAGCGGTTGCACTCGCAGCTGCACTCAATGCCGATGTATGTGAGATCTACACCGATGTCACTGGCGTGTTCTCTGCTGATCCACGCATCGTTCCGCAAGCGCGCAAACTTCGCCAATTGCAATTTGATGAGATGCTGGAGATGGCAGGCGTAGGAAGCAAAGTGTTAGCACTTCGCTCAGTTGAATTTGCTCGAAATCACAATGTGCCCATTCATGTGCGCTCAAGTTTCACTTGGGAACATGGAACATGGGTGAGCGCAGAGAAGTCACAAGGAGAGAACTCCATGGAAGAACCAATTATTTCCGGTGTCGTGCATGACGCGAGTGAATCAAAAGTGACAGTGGTGGGAGTCCCAGACCGACCTGGTATTTCCGCGGCGCTCTTTGAGAATCTTGCGAACGCAAACATCAACGTCGACATGATTGTGCAGAACACATCCAAAGACGGTCTTACTGATATTTCGTTCACAATGCCTAAAGCAGACATGAACGTGGCTGAAGAAATTGTGTCCAATGTGGCCAAAGAAATTGGTGCACAAGGTGTCACCCACGATTCTGAAATTGCCAAGGTGTCGTTGGTGGGTGCAGGCATGAAGACAAGTCCTGGCATTGCAGCGAAAATGTTCCGTGTCTTAGCGGACAACAACATCAACATTCACATGATCTCCACCAGCACTATTCGAGTGTCGGTTGTGGTGTCATCTGCCGATATGGAATCAGCAGTCACCTCGCTGCATTCGGCATTCGGCTTGGATTCGGGAACTGCGTATTCGGCACCATTACCCGAACGCAAGTAGACCGCCTGCAATACTCAATAAATGGCTCGCCGACGACAAATCATTCCTTGGAGGGCTGCAGGCACTCGCGCAGAGATGCGTCGCAATGCTGACGAAGTAGTGCAAGACACCGGCTGGGTCTTTAACAACGAAACAGGTGCTGCACTCACCCTTGAACATTTTGTTGCAACAGGTAACGCCGAAGTGGATGTGTATCTCGAACGATTCGGATGGAATGAACTGCCACCCACGATGTCCATCTTGGAGATTGGCTCTGGAATTGGACGCATGACTGCGGCGCTCACGCGTCAGTTCCGCACAGTGATTGCCAGTGATGTGGACGCAGCGTTTTTGGAACGGTGTCGTGAGACAGTGTCACGTTTTGGTGACGTGACATCATTGCGCACTGTGCACATCGCCGATGGAAGTTCTGTGCATCTAGAAGACAACAGTGTGGATCTTGTTTTCTCCTACATCACTTTGCAGCACTGCAAGGCAAGTGATGCCTTGCGTCTTACCTCCGAGGCCACTCGTGTTCTAAAGCCAGGTGGGTGGATTGCTCTCAACTACCGCACCTATGTGCCCGCAGATGCCCTCTTGCTTCCTGCGGGTGCGTTGATGAGAGTGCTGTGGAATGTGCCGGTGCTGGGACCAAAGTTGTCGCAATGGCGTTGGTCAACTCGTTTGGGCTGGCAAGCAAATCGATTGAATCCTCGGCGAGTATTGAATTTGCTGGAAACATCACATGTGGAGTTCGACGAGCTAGTCATTCTCCATCACCCAGGGCGGCCTGCGTCTCAGGCCACATTCATGGGCGAAACCGTACGACAGCGCGATTTGGATGTCGCCAATAAAAGTCATTGGTGGCTGCTCGCTCGCTGCCGTTAGTCTCGTGTGTTATGCGAGTAGGTGTAGTTGGAGCAACCGGACAAGTGGGCAGCGTGATGCGCACACTTTTGGCAGAACGCAATTTCCCCATTACGGAACTTCGTTTTTTTGCCTCTGCACGGTCGGCAGGATCTACTCTGCCGTGGGGCTCAGGCACCATCGTGGTGGAAGATGCAGCCACTGCTGACCCCAGTGGTCTAGACATCGCATTGTTCTCTGCAGGGGCTACATCGTCTCGCGAGCTTGCTCCAAAATTCGCTGCCGCAGGCGCAATCGTTATCGACAATTCAAGCGCATTTCGTATGGATCCTGAGGTGCCGTTGATTGTGAGCGAAGTGAACGGACACCTCGCACATGGCACCGCCAAAGGAATCATCGCGAATCCAAACTGCACAACGATGGCTGCAATGCCTGTGTTGAAACCGCTTCATGATGAAGCAGGTCTCATCAAAATGGTGGCAAGCACATATCAAGCAGTGAGTGGTGGTGGACTTGCGGGCGTGGATGAACTTGATGTGCAAACACGCGCGATGTACGACAAAGCAGCAGGACTCACATTCGACGGTGATGCCGTGGCATCTCCAGAGCCAAAGAAGTTTGCACGCACTATTGCATTCAATGTGTTGCCCTATGCCGGGGCAATGGTGGACGATGGCGATGGCGAAACAGATGAGGAAAAGAAATTGCGCAATGAGACCCGCAAGATTTTGGAAATTCCTGGTCTGAAAGTGTCAGGGCTGTGTGTACGTGTGCCCGTGTTTACGGGGCACTCACTTGCTATCAACGCAGAGTTTTCTTCGTCCATTACCGCTGCACGTGCACGTGAGATTTTGGCGCGGGCTCCTGGTGTGTCTTTAGTAGACATCCCTACGCCCTTGCTCGCTGCAGGAAAAGATCCCAGCTATGTAGGTCGCATCCGCCAAGATGAGACAGTAGATGACAATCGTGGATTGGCGTTGTTCCTCAGCAATGACAACCTGCGCAAGGGCGCTGCATTAAATGCAGTGCAAATTGCAGAGTTGCTCGTCAAATAAATCTGGGCACAAATGCCCGAGTGAATTAGGCGGGTGAGGTTGCTGATTCTTCCGCAGTGACTTCTACGTCAGTTGATGATTCAGATTCTGTGACATCATCTTCTGGAATTTCAATTGCAGGAAGACCTTCGGCGTAACAACCACCTGCAGCAATTTCATTGACGGCTTTGCGCAAGCGAAGTGAGTCAAGTGGCTTAATGGTCCAACCATCTGCACCACTGCGACGAGCCATATGAATATCGGCAACGCGGTCAAGCATCATGAGAACGGGAACTTTGGGAAGACGTCCATCGGATTGATCAAGACGAAGATCCATTGTGATGGCCATGCCACCCATGCTTCCCACTTGCATGTCGAGAATGGCAATGTCGGGTGTTTGTGCTGCAACTGCACGCGACACATGGCGACCATTGCTCACAATTTCAAATGTGGTGGAAGGGGAATCAAGTGCGGCCACAACCTCATTGACGACCCATTGTTCATCGGTAGCAATCAAAATATGCACGCTCAGACTCTACTTGCCGTGACTCTAGTTAGCCGAAGAGGGGGCTGTGAGTTGCTCGGCCAGCGCACCAATTGCCTCAATACTGTGAATATCGGTAGGAAATTCAGTCACTGAGGTGAGATGCGCCGGCGGAAACTTCACACGGGTACGGCCAATGAATTCTGCAATTCCGGCTCCTGCACGTTCTGCATCCACCAGGAGGCCAGCCAAGATTGTGTGTGCCGTGGCGATATCGCCTGTGGCATTGCGCGCAAAATTCATCTGATCGGTAGATGATGTCTCGCCAAACCTCGGTGGCATTCGGTTTGCTACGACATATTGCAGGTCAATCTTTAAGCGAGAGAGCTCAGCAACAAAATGGTCTGCTTCACGAAGTGCATCGGGTGACGGAGCAGTGACAACAACAAAACGTGTGTCATCACTGCGAAGAGTGCCCGCAACAGCCAATGCACGCTGTGTGAATTCTTTCTCCATGCCATCGAAAGCACGCAAGAAAGATGCAACACCAGAGAGAGCATCAGAACCCACTACAGATGCAATCGCTTTGAGAACGGGAGTAATTGCGGCACTTGCAAATCGCAGACCACCACGGCCTGGTGCAATTAACACTCGCACGATGGGGTGTTTGAGAAAACGTGCAAGTCGTTCGGGAGATTCAAGAAAGTCCAAAGCATTACGTGACGGTGGTGTATCCACAATGACTACGTCAAAACGATCATCGTTGTAGAGCTCATAGAGACGTTCCGCTGCCATGTAGTCGCGTGTTCCCGATAAGGATCGCGAAAGGCTTCTGTAAAACGAGTTCTCCATCATCTCGTTGGCACGTTCTGGTGTGGGGGCTGCTGAACGCACAAGATTGTCGAATGTTTCTCGCACATCGAGCATGCTGACCCACATCTGTCCCGATGCAGTGATGTGTACTTGTTCGGGTTCATTTCCCAGAGATTCTGTGAGACCAATTGCATCGGCAAGACGTTTTGCGGGGTCGATAGTGATGACAACTACTCGTCGCCCTGCACGTGCAGCAATCACTCCCAAAGATGCAGCAATACTTGTTTTGCCTACGCCACCAGTTCCGCAGGTGACGATGACGCGGGCACTTTGACACATTTGTTCAAGTGAAATGTCGCTCATGACAGCTCCTGAATTCGTGTCGCAAGTTCGG
>JBIKSB010000096.1:0-4588 GCA_044348855.1 Ilumatobacteraceae bacterium
ATCGACCGCGCTTTTCATGCCGCAACCATTGATGCTGCCTACCAACTACACCTGGATCATCTTGTGGGGTCTTTAGAGGTGGGCAAGTATGCCGACATGACTGTTCTGGAAGAGGACCCATATGAGGTTGATAGCCACGCAATCCGCGACATCGCCGTGTGGGGCACAGTTCTTGGCGGAATACCTCAACCGCGACCTGCTTCCCTCACATGACCGAAGACATCTCATCAATTCCGGTGAATGTCATTGCCGGATATCTGGGGTCAGGGAAAACAACACTGCTCAATTCTGTGTTGGCCGCCGCACAAGAGCCCATTGCGATTGTGGTCAATGATTTTGGCGAAGTGAACATTGATGCTCAATTGATCTCTGCGCGTCATGATGATGTCATTGAACTCACCAACGGTTGTATCTGTTGCGCTGTAGGAACATCTTTAGCCGATGTACTCTTCACCATTCTTGATCGTGATGAACTGCCGTCACAGATTGTCATTGAAGCAAGTGGAGTTGCTGACCCAGCCTCGGTGGTTGCCTTCACTCATATGCGTGGGATTCACAATGCAGGCACCGTAGTTCTCGTAGATGCGATACAAGGCCTTACAACAATGAATGACTCGTATGTAGGAAAAGTTTTTGCGCGCCAAACAGTGTCGGCAGATCTTCTCGCTCTCACAAAGTGCGATATCGCTTCCCCATCCGACCAAGCGCAACTCAAAGAAGCGTTAGGCGTACTTGCACCATCGACACCTGTGGTTCTCGCTTCGCCACTTGTACTGTCGGAGATTCTCCAGGTCAACACTCCCACCGTGATACAGGATGATCACCATTCAAGATTTGTCTCACAACGTGTTATGACACCTCTGTTTGATGACGACAACGACATCGTCCAATACGTGAAAAGTCTCTCCTCCTTAGTTGTACGCGCCAAAGGAATTGTCGAATTACGTAATGGAGAACATCGCCTTGTGCAATTGGTAGGAGTTCACCTTGCCGTGACCAGCACCCCGTTGAATTCAACAGGAATCGTCACAATCTCCATCGGGACATAGAACTTGGCATCTCTGAATCTGGGACTTCTGCCCTCGCCAAAACCAACCTGCAACGCCTAGCATGAGGTCACGGATGGGCTCACCGAAACTGAGCACTTACAGCAAAGGGTTGTCATGACAACATACGACAAGTTCTACATCAATGGTCAATGGGTTGCATCCAAGGGATCTTCAACAATTGACGTCTTTGACTCCATCACCGAAGAGGTCATGGCAACTGTTCCAGAGGGCACAGCACAAGATGTCGCCGATGCCGCGCGTGCTGCACGTGCTGCTTTTGACACGTGGAGCACCCTGCCTGCCGAAGAGCGTGCCAAGTACATGAATCGAATCGGTGATGCACTCGCTGGCCGTATGGATGAGATTGCATCAGCAATCTCTCGCGAGACGGGCATGTCAAAGATGCTGTCGACATTGGTGCAGGTGGGTCTGCCGATCAACTCATTCAAGCAAGCTGCTGCCCTCGCCGAATCATTTAACTTCTCGAAAGAAGTGGGTTCTTCTTTGGTAGTGCGCGAACCCATTGGTGTTGTGGGCTGCATTACACCTTGGAACTATCCCTTGCACCAAATTGCTGCCAAGGTTGCATATGCAATGGCTGCTGGCTGCACCGTTGTGCTCAAGCCCAGCGAAGTAGCCCCCATCGATGCATTCATGTTGGCTGAAATCATTCATGAGGTGGGTCTGCCCGCAGGTGTATTCAACTTGGTCACTGGCACAGGCCCAGTTGTGGGCGAAGCAATTGCAGCAAGTGAAGACATCGACATGGTGTCATTCACTGGCTCCACTCGTGCCGGCCGCCGCGTGATGCAGGTGGGTGCAGAAACCATTAAGAAGATCTCGCTTGAACTTGGCGGCAAGAGCGCAAACATCATTTGTGATGATCTTGACGCAGAGAATTTTGGCAAGGCAGTGATGGGCGGCGTCGGCAAGGCATTCCTCAACAGTGGACAGACCTGTTCAGCCCTTACCCGCATGCTCGTTCCTCGTACCCGTCTCGCAGAAGCCGAAGCAGCAGCAGCCGCTGTTGCAGATGGCATGAAAGTAGGTGACCCCTTCGCAGAAGGCACAAACCTTGGACCACTCGCCTCGGCCGCCCAGCGCGACCGTGTTCAGATGTACATCAACAAAGGCATTGACGAGGGTGCAACATTGATTGCAGGTGGTCTTGGTGCGCCAGAGGGATTGACAACCGGCTTTTACGTCAAGCCCACTGTGTTTTCAAATGTCACGCCTACTATGACCATTGCTCAAGAAGAAATATTTGGGCCAGTGTTAAGCATTCTTCCTTATGACTCACTTGACGAGGCTGTGGAGATTGCAAATGGCACGGTCTACGGCCTTGCAGGTGCCGTGTTCTCAGCCGACAAAGACAAGGCCATCTCTATTGCACGACGCATGAAGACCGGCCAAGTTGAAGTAAACGGTGGCGCGTTCAACCCCAATGCACCTTTCGGTGGATACAAGCAATCAGGCATCGGACGCGAGCTTGGCGAATATGGCTTCGAGGAATTCCTCGAGATCAAGAGCCTTCAACTCTAAATCTGTGACATCTATGACTGGCTGAGCAACGTGAGTTGTTCAGCCAGTTCATCGTCGCTCAAAGCACCGAGTAACACTTCAGTTTCTCCGGTGGGACTCACCATCGCCCATGCAGGTTGTCCTTTGACCTCATATGTGCCAAAGACATCCGCTGCAGAATCATCGATGTTGGGAAATGTCAGCCCATGTCGCGAGACAAAATCTTGATAGTCCCTAGTCGAACCCTGCCATGCAACGCCGACAATCGAAACTTTGTCACCAAATTGTTTGTGCGCTTCCTCGACCGAGGGAGCCTCAAAATTGCACAGGCCTCAACCAGGAGCCCAAAACCACAGAGCCATTGGTCGCGCCGTGGGGCCACGAGTGAGATCAATCGTTCCACCGCTGATCAGCGAGTAAGCATTTGCCGAAGTTCCAGCTACCGACGTAGACGTCTCACCTACCGCAGTTGAAGATGTTGTACCGGAGTCATTGGTAGAGGAACATCCCGACACAATCACTGCACCCAAAAGACACACAGTGAGAAAGGTTCTCTTCACAACACACACCCTAGTTCTACGGAGAAGTAGTCGTTGGCGCAATGGTCGTTGTGGGCGACACAAGCGTTGTGGTCGTGGGTGCAGTAGTTGTGGGGGTACTTGTAGTGGGCGCAATTGTGGTTGTGGATGTAGACGTAGGTGGTGGAATCACAAATCCATTCGCCCATCCCCAACGAATATCCATTGGTGCACCTATTGGTGTTCCCTGTGCACCTGGAGTTTCATCCATGATGCGACGAAGCTGTGCCCATCCATCCCATGCCGAGATGCCGGTCGTGCGACACCCACCACGTATTTGGGAACACGCAGCTGTTTGCACTGTGATCGCACCAATTCGTAGTGGCTTACCTTGCGAGGCCGCGCGTGCGGACATGACTGCCCACTGGCGAGATTGAGATCCGCTCTGTGTATGAATCTGAGGCATCGCAATCACACCAGGACCAGCATGGGACGAGACGTAGATGACATCGTCAATCGTCCATCCGTTGTTACAGGACACACGACTAGACACAGTTTGAGGACAACCATCTGCGGATCCAAAATTCCATAACCGCACAGATGTCGACGAGACATAGCCATCAACCCACAGTCGGGCTTGTTTCACTGGACCCCAACCTGGCTCAATATCCACTGCGCCAGTGACCGTCACCCTGGGATCAGCAATAGCGCGCGTTCTTTCCACTACCTGTGCCCACAGTTGACCGCCAGAGAAACCATTGAATTTGGTCTTGCCACCAGAGTTGCTTGTTCCAATAGACACTTCCCACGGGCCGGTACCACACTCAGCTAAGCCTGAGGCCCATGCGCTCGTGGTGGCAGCGATGTCGTCATAGGTCAACTTGCGTGTCTTTTCAAAGCCGCTCGATCCACCTTCTACTTGCATTCCAAAAGACAACACCACTATTCCCTGACGCACTTTTCGTGCTTGATCACATGCGGCTGCTCGAATAACAGGAATTGCTGTATCAATGGGAAGAACATCTCGTGCGCGCACATAACTTCCTACGGCAACTCCCCAATCAGAAGATGCTTGAACTGGAACGCCCTGTGGAAACCAAATAGCTTCACGGCCAGTGGAAGAGATGGCAGAGCCTGTGATTTCGGTGGGCGAAGGATTACGTTGACACCCCCTGCCACATGTTCTTGTAGACGGCGAGATTGCATCCACATTGACTCTGGTGCCGCGCGACTTGCTATTGCGAGTGGATAATGCAACAACCTGCACGGTATTGACCCCTACAGTTCCACGGAGTTGTACAGCTTTGCGTGAAGGCCGTGCCGCATACTGATCAACGGTGCGCACTCGTTTGCCATTGACGAGCACCGCAATCTTGCCGTTTCGCGGACCAGCGACGTACCACAGCGCAAACGATTCACGCGTCACTTGAAAAGATGCAGATGCGCCAATTGCATTGACAGTCAGAAAAGATTGACCGTGAGCGGTCCTGCTTTTCTTTG
>JBIKSB010000004.1:0-16052 GCA_044348855.1 Ilumatobacteraceae bacterium
GGTGGCTATAGCCACGCAGGTGGTGCAGGTGGCGGACTCACAGGTTGTGTCGGCGGCGGCGGTGGTGGCGGCGGTGGAACCCAAAGTGCTGGTGGTGCTGGGGTAAGCGCAGGTAATCAATCGGGAACTGCGGGAATCAAATACGCCGGTGGTTTTGCAGGAACTGCCACAACAGGCCTTCAATACAGCGAAGGTGGCGGCGGTGGCGGCGGCTACTTCGGCGGTGGCGGCTCTGGAGACAACACAGGCGGCGGTGGCGGATCAAGCTACATCGCGTTACTGACAAATGGTTCGACAAGTTCGGTATGTGGACGACTTTCGGGATTGGCGATACCAGCAAATACTTCTGCCCCTGTAATTGCGGGTACACCTGCAATTGGTGCAACTTTGACTGCAACTGGTGGTGTGTGGGCAACAGCAGGATCCCAAACATGGCAATGGCAGTTCTCTTCTGATGGAACCACCTACTCGAATATTTCTAATGCAACGGCGATCACTCATGTGAGTGCACAAGCAGGTTTTTACCGGGCAATTGAAACCCATAGCAATCTTCTTGGTTCAGTGAGTGCAACATCCAACGTCATCCGAGTTGTTGCACCAGTGATTGATAACTGCACTCCAACTGCTGGCGTGTTTACGCATTGCCGTCGATACAACTTTTACGGTGCTCAGCAAACCTTTACTGTTCCGAACGAAATGCCGGTGGGCAGCACATTCACAATTGAAGCGTGGGGTGCTGGCGGTGGCGGTGTGGAAAATCTTTATGCCGATGATCAAGGTGGTGGAGCAGGCGGTTACTCAAGGGCGCGAGTTCCCATCACAAGCGTGGGACAGATTTTTTCGATAGTTGTGGGTCAAGGTGGCGAAGCGCGTGATACCACGGCTCAATATGGTGGCGGTGGTGCAGGTGGTGCGGGCACCGCAGGTGGATCGAGTGGTGGTGGCTACTCGGGTGTATTCATCGGAACTGACTTATCAAGTCCGCTTCTTGTTGTAGGCGGAGGTGGAGGAGCATCTCCCTTTGCATGTTGTGGCGCAACAGTTGTTGCTGGTGGCGGTGGCGGCACGGGAGATGGCGGAGCAGGAACATCCACTACGGCAACAGGCCAAGCCGGAACAACAACTGCAGGGGGTGCTGCTGCTACAAGTCAAAGCCCATCATGTATTCCAACCTCTGGTTCATTTCTCTTAGGTGGAAATGGATGTGGTCTTGCGACCGCCAGAGATGGCGGCGGCGGCGGCGGTGGTGGTTACTTCGGCGGCGGCGGCGGACGATGGGGTGGTGCAGCTGCTTCTGAAATCAATGGCTCAGGCGGCGGTGGCTCGGGATATCTCCATCCAACGCGTGCAACATCTCTTGCACAACAACGTGGAAGCAATGGTGTGCGGCAAAACATTGCGAATCCCTTTATCTCAAGTGATCAATGGGTATCGCCCTCAGGCGTTGGAGGAAGAGCAGGAGGCACTATTGCAGCTGCAAGGGGCGGCAATGGAATGGTGGTTATTCAATGGGCGGTACCACCAACTGCGCGACCTGATACTGCAACCGGCGGCAAAGCATTGCCCATCACGCTCAATCCCGCAACGAATGACACTGCAACTTCAGGCACGACAATTAACGCTGCTTCTTTGAGATTGTGTGGAAGTAACGAGACCGCTCCCAACTGTTCATCAACATCTCTTACAACGCTTGAAGGTGTGTATTCGGTGTCGGCGGGAGTTGTGACGTTCACAGGTGCTGCCGAATTCATAGGGACGACTACACCCATCACTTATGTCATTGCAGACGGTCGTGGGTCAACGACAAGTAGCACGCTTTCATTCACAACTTTGGCTCCACCCACGGCACGTGCAGATCAGGTTGCTGGCCCACAAGACCAGGTGTTGTCATTGTTGCCGATTGCTAACGACACTGCAGCGGGTAGCGCGACAATTAATTCTTCGACTCTTCGACTCTGCGGAATAGCAACAACTGCTCCTTTTACATCGAGCAATTGCCAATCATCAGTTCTTATTGTCTCTGGTGAAGGGACATATGCCATCGCATCGAATGCGATCACATTTACTCCAGAAAGCCCAGCCAATTACTCTGGGACTCGAATACTTAACTACGTAGTTCAAGATTCCAACGGACAGTCAGCAACAGCCACCGCAACTTTCATTGCATTGCCGCCACCTGCAACGAATGCAGTCGCAGATATCTTGGCGTCTCAGCCTCACGGGCAAAGTGCAACCATCGATCCACTCACTAATGATTCCCCAGGTGTTGTTCCTGCTATGTACACCACCCGAGGAACTGTGGCATTTAACAACTCCACCTTGAAGCTGTGTGGGGCCAATGAAACCCCTACCAATGGTTCATCTGCGGGCTGCACAGAGTCAACCGTTGGGGTGCCAAATGTTGGTACGTGGACCCTAAGTGGAACAAGAGTGACATTTGTGCCAGTGCTTACCTTTGTTGGAAGCGCTTCGCGTACGTATCAGATTTGTAACACTGTGTCGGGTACATGGGCAGTCTCTGGCAACTCTGTACAAAGCCCTGCCGTTACATGTTCAAGTGCCACTATGCAGATCACTGTGAACCCGCCAGTTGCACCAGTTGCCCAAACAGATACGGCTAGTGCGCTTTTCAGATCTGCGTTAAGCATTGAACCTCTGTCTAACGACACAGCCTCAGGAAAATCTGCAGCACAATTACGGCTATGCGGGCCAAGTGAAACCGCTCCACAGTGCTTCTCCACCAGCGTCAATGTCTCTGGAGAAGGAACATGGAGTCTCAATCAAGCAACAGGGATCGTGTCTTTTGTGCCAGACAACAATTTCTTTGGGACAAGTCAACTTCAATATGTCTCCGCTGACATTGTGGGGCAAGGCTTCCAAGGCCTTATGGAAGCCGTTGTTGCACTCCCCACGGCGCCGATTGCATCGGCTGATAGTTCAACTGGTACCAGTGCAGATGTGATCTCTCTGCATCCATTAAATAACGACAACGGAACTGACTTAAGTGCGAGCTCTGTTCGGCTCTGTGGAACCGGAGAGACGGGTGCACAGTGCGCACAAACATCAGTGCAGATCGCACAAAAGGGTCTATGGGAGGTTGACACAAGTAGTGGCAACATCACATTTACCCCGGACTCAAATTTTGTGGGGGCTAGCGGAACAATTTCCTACATTGTCAAAGACGTAGCTAATCAATTGACCACCGCAACGTTGAGTGTCACGGTGGTAGCAATCTCTGCACCTTCTACGCCCACTCTTGCATCTACATCGGATACAGGTGTTTCAGATTCTGACAACATCACTTCTGATTCAACTCCCACGATTGAATTCTCGGCAACACCTACTGGCGACACTGTGACAGTGACTGTTACACGCGGTGGGGTCTCTGTGAGCTGCACATTCGTAGCTTCGCCCACTGACAACAGTTGCGATCTACCTTCATTGACTGATGGGGTGTGGGTGATTACAGCAACTCGAACAGATGGCAATAGCAACGTGTCATCTGTGAGTTCTGCAATGTCACTAGAAATTGACACCATGTCACCTGCGGCATCTGGGCTTCCTAATCTTGCGACCAGTTCTGACACGGGACTATCAGACTCTGACAACATCACTGGTGATGCGACACCATTTATTGAAATTGGTGGAGTCTCTACCGGGCACACTGTGACAGTTTCCGCCACAGATGGCACAACAACTGTGACCTGCACATATGTAGCTAGTTCTACGTCATTGGGTTGTCAGTTACCTACGTTGACAGACGGAAGTTGGAGTGTGACATCAACAGTCACCGATCCCGCCGGAAATGTCTCTTCTATTAGTTCTGCGTTAAGCATCGCCATTAACACGATTGCACCTACTGCGTCAGCAAAGCCTGATCTCGCTACGGCCTCAGATAGTGGAGTGTCATCAACTGACGATGTGACAAATGATGTGACGCCCACAATTGAGATTGCTGGAGTAACTGCCGGCGATACCGTCACAGTGACTGCTTCTAGAACTGGTTCGACCTCTGTGTCGTGCACATTTGTTGCTTCTCAGAACACCAACAGTTGTGATTTGCCCACGCTTTCTGATGGCGTGTGGGACATCGTGTCAGTGGTTTCCAATGTCATTGGTAATAATTCACCTGCCAGTGAAGTACTTCAGATTGAAATTGTGGGATCACTGTCGGCGTTGTCTGTGCCGGATCTAGATGCATCCTCTGACAGTGGTAGGTCGTCCACAGACAACATCACATCTGATGACACCCCAGAGATAGGTTTTTCTGGTCTCACAGTGGGTCACACGGTAGTTGTGACCGCGACCAAGGGTGGCGTCACTGTCACATGTTCGTTTGTTGTGTCGGTGTCGGTATCAAGTTGTGATGTGCCGCAGTTGTCCGATGGTGTGTGGAGTGTGACTGCAACGCGTAGTGATGATGCAGGAAATACATCTGCCCCGAGTGCTTCGTTGAGTCTCACAATTGACACGGTTGCACCAACCCCACCTGGTGTGCCCGACCTAATGGACGCTTCTGATCTCGGCACCTCATCAACGGACAACATCACATCGGATAACACGCCGTCGATAGGTTTTTCTGGTCTCACAGTGGGTGACACGGTTCTTGTGACTGCAACCAAGGGTGGCATCACAGTCACATGTTCTTTTGTTGTGTCGGTGTCGGTATCAAGTTGTGATGTGCCGCAATTGTCAGATGGCGTGTGGAGTGTGACTGCAACGCGCACAGATGCTGCAGGGAATTCATCAGTTTCTGGTGAGTCGTTAAGTCTCACGATTGACACAACACCACAAGTCATAACAGCAGCAATTGTTCCCACAACAACAACCGTGCCCGTTACCACCACGACGGTTCCTACAACGTCTACAACAATGCCGAATTCAGCCGTGTCGAACAGCACGGTGGGTATGGAAAAGAAAACTTACGACGTTGCATCTATGGCAGGGATGCCCAAAGACGGCTGGATCAAGGTGGAGAAAACTGCAACAGAATTTGTAGTCACTACAAGTGATGGCCTTCGCGTTGTTATCGCTGCACGAAAGAAAACTGCTGATCCCAACAGTTTTAACTCACGTGGAATGCCGATATTTACTGCCGGCGATCTTTTCCTAATCGCCGGTGGTGGCCTTATGCCCAACACCGTTGCTTCTACTTGGTTGTTCTCCACTCCGACAAAACTGGGAGAACTCACGACAAACGCACAGGGCTCATTTGAAGAGGCATACCCCATCGGAGAAAATTTCCCACCGGGTGATCACACTGCGCAACTAAATGCAATTGCGCCCGATGGAACACTGCGAGTACTCGAAGTAATGGTGGAGATTCTGGCCCCAGAGGTTGCTCAAGCACCTGTTGCTGCTCCCACCCAAGAGGCACCACCAGCACCACCGGTGAGTTCATCTGAGGCTGTCACGCTTCTTGTGACTGCCTTGGTGTTGATGGCTGCGGCGAAGAAATCCTCATCAGGAACCTCACAACTGCGTACAGCATTGACTCAGTCAACTGCTTTGGGAACAGCTACGCGTCGACGAGATCGTTCTGAAGATGAAGGCGATGATGATGGTGTTGAGCGTGAAGAAGCAAGTGGTGACGTTGCTTCTGTGAATGCCGGCTATGGCAGTGGCGCTACATCTGGTACGCGAGATCTGTATTCACCTTTGAAAATCCCCGTTATTGATGCGGTGATGAAGAAGTTGTCGATGAGTTTGGATCGTGTATTGCCGATGTTTGCCCGAATTGCTAACGATGGTGCTGCTATTCGCGCTCTCATGGGTGCTTCATGGATGGTGCTACCCATGATGGGAATCGTT
This sequence comes from Ilumatobacteraceae bacterium, assembly GCA_044348855.1. GTDB lineage: Bacteria > Actinomycetota > Acidimicrobiia > Acidimicrobiales > Ilumatobacteraceae > UBA2093. Next base: position 5,812 of record JBIKSB010000004.1, read on the forward strand.
TTGGGTGTAGTCAGTGCATTCAACACTGAATTCACCATCATGATTCCAGCTCTATGGATAATCGCTGCAGTGCTCGTTCTTGGAATCATGGATGCATTCGCGGGTTTTATCTTTGCAACCACATTTACTATTGCGGTGCTTTTGGGTGGAGGATATGAATCTGCACACTCAATTCGAGGGTTACTAGGTATAGCTGTATTTGCATTTGCGCCCGCACTTGTGGCGAGCGCAGTGAGACCATTCCGTCGCCTCTCGCAGGGCGCTGACGTGTTATGGAATCGAGTAGTTGACTTTGTCTTGGTGACTTTGTTTGGTGCATGGGCGGCCGGCGGCATGTATTCAGCACTCCCATCGCTCACAACATTTAAACCAATTCACTCAGACCGTGTTGATTTCATACATGTAGTTGCTCTGCTTGCTCTTGTTGTGCGTTGGGCAGTTGAGAACTCTGCACGACTGGCTCTTCCGAATCGTTTGAGTGAGGTTGAAGTCTCCGAGTTTGACGATCCGCCTCTCATACAACAATTAGCGTCACAAGTTCTTCGCGCCGCAGTGTTCACATTTGTCATTTACGTATTCATTGGAAACAACTGGGCATTATGGACTGCAGCTGCGTTGTTTTTGCTTCCCAAAATAATTGATGATTTTGTATCCCGTTTTCCTAATGTCCCAATGCTTCATAAGTTTTTGCCAAAGAAGCTCACGAAGGTTGTTTTCATGATGTTCGTACTGACGTGGTGGGGTGGTGTGGTGAACGATCAATGGGCTGACTCTGCCGATGCACTTCTCTTCATCTTCGTATTGATGCAGATTCCCGGACTTGTGTTGGATGCACTTGGCTGGTTTGGTCGTGAGGGTTCCAGCTGGAAGTCCACTGCGCTTTCAAAGATTGCAGGAATTCTCATTCTGATCTTGGGAGTTCTGATCGTGCGTGGAATCGTGGTGCTGTAATCACTCATCGCAATTTCAAACTGGTTTCTAGGCGAATCTGTTGTTGAGATCCTTGTCGATTTGCCGATTATGCAATGCGGTCTGCTTGGTATTGCAGTCATGAATTTTGTGAATGGAAGCGTCAATGATGAGGCCATGCATGATCTGCGCCATCTCGGCATCTGGCAGGCGAGCCTAGGTATTTCAGTTGTAGTTCTGTCGTTCTGGTTTCGACTGTCATTGTTCATCGTGAGCACCACCACGTCATTTATTGTTTTGACGACTGTTGCAACGGTTTTTGATCTCGTGATGGGCCACCGAGGGCCATGGGCAGATGCCACACATGTGATTGAGGCTTGCGTGGTGGTGTTGCTCTTGATTCTTTCTTGGCCAAGAGCACGGCTGACCATTGGGGAAAGAGGACGGCCGTTGCCACCGATTCGCCGTGATTCGTAACGGGAAATTGCTCTTCCTATTTATGTTTATGAATTGAAAGCGAGTACGCTAGTTACGCAGTCAGTTCGGCGTCTGGGGCGAGTTTCGCTCTAAATTCCGTTCCGCCTCCGCGCCTTTAGCTCAGTTGGTAGAGCAACGGACTTTTAATCCGCAGGTCCTGGGTTCGAGCCCCAGAGGGCGCACAACCATGACTTCGTGACACGATGAGAGTGTCCCACAAGGAGGCAGTCATGAATCCGGCAGTCACAGTGTCTCGTGAAGGCAACTTTGCAACCATTGCGTTGACAAATCCTGCCAAGCGCAATGCATTGAGCATGGATGTATTACGCGCTTTAACCGATGCCTTCACTGATGTAGGCACATCTGATGCGCGGGGAATCATCTTGGCGGCCGATGGTCCTGTGTTTTCGGCGGGGCACAACTTTGGTGAGATGAATAACACCACACGTGAGAGTGCTCAGGAACTATTCGATGTGTGTTCACAGCTCATGCAGTTAATTCACACCATTGACCAGCCTGTAATTGCCCGTGTGCATGCGTTGGCAACTGCTGCAGGATGTCAATTGGTAGCCACATGTGATCTCGCTGTTGCTGCACGTTCTGCGTCGTTTGCGATTCCTGGTGGTAAGGGTGGTTTGTTCTGCCACACACCACTTGTTGCTGTTGCACGAAATCTCACTCCAAAGCGTGCTTTAGAGATGGCAATGACGGGGGATCCAATTACTGCCGACACTGCGCTGCAATGGGGATTCATTAATGAGGTTGTGGAAGACGAGGATCTAGATACCGCAGTGCATGAATTGCTTACTCGTGCTACTCGCGGTTCCAGAGAATCAAAGGCCCTTGGCAAGCGTGCCTATTACGAACAAATACAGATGACAGAGTCAGATGCATACACATTTGCCTCTGCGGTGATGGCCGATGCTGTGGTTTCATGGCCCGCCCAAGAGGGAATACGTGCCTTCTTAGACAAGCGACACCCTGAATTTGGTGGTAGGTAATAGTTGTGAGTGTTGTTATCCCCCCAGGATCCATCATTGAAGTAGAGCTTGCCGTCCAGGGCATGACATGTGGTGCATGTGCTGCACGCATTGAGAAAAAACTCAATGAGATGGATGGCGTGGAAGCCGCAGTGAATTACGCAACAGAAACTGCGATGGTGGCCTTTGATGGTTCCACACTTACCGAAGCACTCATCATTAGTGCGGTCGAATCTGCAGGGTACGGAGCGCGCAAAGTAGATGATGCACCTTTTGATGACGATTTAGAAGAAAAGCTTCGTCACGCTCGTCTACGCCTTGTGGTATCTGCAGTGTTCACTATTCCAGTTGTACTGCTTTCCATGGTGCCAGCATTCATGTTTGATGGCTGGCAGTGGTGGGCTATGGCGTTGTCAGCACCTGTAGTCACATGGGGTGCATGGCCTTTCCATGTCAGCGCACTCAAAAACGCTCGACACGGAACTTCCACGATGGACACATTGATAAGTGTGGGCATTATTGCGGCAACAGTGTGGAGTGTGTGGGCTGTGATCTGGGGCGATGCCCTTCATGACATGGCTGGCCATTCCATGACATCGTCGTCATCGTCGCACGTGTATTTCGAGGTGGGCGCCACAGTTGCCACGTTCATTCTTCTGGGGCGCTATTTAGAGATGCGCGCAAAGAATTCCGCTGGAGATGCGTTGCGTTCTCTCATGGCACTGGGTGCCAAGTACGCAAATGTCTTGCGTGATGGCGTTGAAGTGTCCATCCCTGCATCGGTGATTCGTGAAGGCGATCTCGTGGTGGTGCGACCTGGCGAAAAGATTGCAGCCGATGGTGTAGTCGAAGAGGGCTCATCATCGATTGATATGTCGATGATTACTGGCGAGAGCGTTCCAGTCGACGTGCATGTGGGAGATTCAGTGACATCGGCAACGGTGAACCAACAAGGCCGACTCGTGATTCGCGCAACCCGTGTGGGTACAGAGACCACATTTGCTCGCATGGCCAAATTGGTGCGCGAGGCACAAGCAACGAAAGCTCCAGTGCAACGCTTCGCCGACAAAGTCAGCAGCGTGTTCGTCCCGGTGGTATTTGCCATTAGTGCATGCACATTGGCTGCATGGTTGTTTTTCGACGGTGACGCATCACAAGCATTCACTGCGTCTGTTGCGGTACTCATCATTGCGTGCCCGTGTGCTCTTGGTTTGGCCACGCCTACTGCCTTAATGGTGGGAAGTGGGCGAGCCGCGCAGATGGGAATTGTGATTAAGGGCATCGATGTGTTGCAAAGCACGCGCCGTATTGACACAGTCATTTTGGACAAAACTGGCACAGTGACCACGGGCAAGATGACTTTGGTTGATGTTGTGTGTGCCGATGGTGTGCAACGCGAAGACGCATTGCGTTATGCAGCTGCTGTGGAAGCAGCAAGTGAACACCCCATCGCGCGCGCTATTGCGACAGCGGGTGTGCAGGAACTTGGTGTCCTGCCTTCATTGGACGAATTCGCGTCAATGCCAGGAATGGGAGCAACGGGACGCATTGGTGGTGTCATCATCACCGTTGGTCGAGAAGAGGTTTTCCGTCAACGTCTTGTGATTATTCCCACAGTGTTGAAGAATGCCCTTGAATCATCGCGTAGCGAAGGCCACACGGCAGTTGTGGTGGCATGGGATGGTCAAGCCCAAGCAGTGCTCGCGGTTGCAGATCAACCCAAACCCACCAGCGCAGAAGCAATTGCATCGCTACGTCTCATGGGGCTTGCTCCAGTGTTGCTCACCGGTGACAACAAAGTGACTGCCGAAGCTATTGCGATGTCTGTGGGAATTGAAACAGACGAACATCATCTTTATGCCGGCGTGATGCCCGATGACAAAGTGGCTGTGGTGCGAGATTTGCAAGAGCGCGGCTATGCCGTAGCGATGGTGGGCGATGGCGTAAACGATGCTGCGGCCCTTGCACAAGCAGATGTGGGTATTGCCATGGGCGGGGGAACAGATGTTGCGATGCAGGCAAGTGATCTCACCATCGTGAATGGAGACCTTCGATCTGTTCCCGATGCCATTCGACTCTCACGAGCAACATTGCGCACTATTCGCACCAATGTGTTTTGGGCTTTTGCCTACAACGTGGCTGCCATTCCACTTGCTGCCTCTGGGCAACTCAATCCCATGTGGGCAGGCTTGGCCATGGCATCGTCATCGGTGTTTGTGGTGACTAACAGTTTGCGACTCAGGCGCGTCCCATTGCATCGATAACCGCACCGCATCGATGGCGTTGCGTCGTCGATTGCGGATTGTGCGTGTCGACAGTCCCACTTCTTCGGCCAGTTGATCTGTTGTCTCTCCAGAGGCAAGCCGTTCCAGCAAGATGATGTGTTCAGTTGCTACGCCATTCTCTAATGCATCACACAACACATCGTTGAGTCGTTCTGCAAGCGGGTCAATCTGGGGGTCATGTGCAACTCTGACCATCATGTCGTTACCCACTTGGGTTTCTTCCACTCTCTTGAGTCGGTATTCGCGCACAAACGCGTGGTATTCAATGTCGCGCACCAAGTTGGCAGCAATTTTGTGATGACGCCGATGGTGGGGGAATTGACGAATCACCATCCATGCTGCACCAATTGCTTCATTCATCGCTGCAGACATTCCCCCTGGCACAACGCGACCTCGTCTGCGTACCATCGCCAAAACCGATGGCATGACGCGATGTAGAACTATGCGCGCCGCAAGTTCATCGTGTTCTGCATGACGCACAAGTTGCCACAACATGTGATCTCCCTCACTGTCGTCTATGGGCTTTCCGAAACCAGCGAGCACGAGCAATTCATCGAGGCTTTCTACGGCATGAGGCATAAACGGCCATGCGTTCACCCGACGGATGACTGGGCGGGAATAGACGAGTCGTTCCCATTCATCGATGATGAGTCGCGCCGGGCCCGTGGCACTGGTGGTCCATACCAATGCGGTGCGCTCTGTGTCTGTAGAAGGAAGATGTGGGCTGTGTTGTGTCATGGAGACACGGTGAGAAAAGTCCCTTTCGCCCCCACATAGCGCCACTCTCACCCGAGGGCTTTTTGGTGGGCAATACTGTGGTCATGCGCATCACATTGCCGTCAGGAACCGCCGCCGAAGTTGTCCACCATGATTCTCCGAAGATGGGTCTTGTGATTGCCCCTGACATCTTTGGTTTACGACCATTGTTTGACGACATGGTTGCTCGCTTTGCCGAGCAGTGGCAGATGTCAGTGATTGCCGTAGAACCTTTTGCACAGATGGAACTTGGCCCCGAAGTGGAACCACGTTTTGCTGCCGTGCCGCAACTACGTGATGACAATCACTTACGTGACCTCAACGAAGCCGCTGATGTATTGAGTACTCCCGTTGTGGGTCTGATGGGATTTTGTTTAGGGGGAATGTATTGCTTCAAGGCAGCGCGCACGGAACGCTTTGCGCGCATTGCAAGCTTCTACGGAATGATTACTTTGCCTAAAGATTGGAAAAGCAGCACTCAAGGCGAACCATTAGGAATGTTGATTAATGGATATGCAGACAACGTGTTGGCAATCATTGGCAGCAAAGATCACTACACCCCTGAAGCAGATGTTGCCCAACTACGTGCCACCGGTGCACAAGTTGTGGTGTACCCAGATGCAGAACATGGATTTGCTCATGACGCCAGTCGGCCATCGCATCGCGTAGACGATGCACATGATGCGTTTACACGCACAGAAAAGTGGATGCTCAGTGCGCTGTAGGGCGCACTCACACTAAATGGCGCGTTGTTCCAGTTTTGTGCGATCGATGATGTGATAGGTGCGATCGTGTTGCTCGAGCCACTTCAGCTTGATGAAGCTTGCGATGGCCTTATTCACGCGCTCACGTGAGGCACCCACCATGCCGGCAAGCTCTTCTTGAGTGACAGGAAGAATGAACTGGTCTTTGCCACCAGAAAGATCAAGCAAGCGCTTTGCAGTGCGACCTGTGACATCCAAAAAGACGCTGTCAGCAAGTGCTTGGTCCATGGAGCGCAAACGCTGGCTCAACATGCGGATGACATTCCACATCAAACTTGTAGAGGTATTGAGTTGTTCAAGAACCGCTGCATAGGGAATCTCTAAAACTTGAGATGTCTCAAGTGCTCGAGCTCCAGCCGATCGTGAGTTCTTGTCGAGCATGCCCATCTCGCCGAACAGATCGCCTGCGTCCATCAAAGCAATCACACTTTCGCGATGGTCGAACGGCTTGTTGCCAATTGCGATAGCAATACGTCCCGACAACACCACAAACAAAGACTGTGGCTCATCGCCTACTTCAAACAACACGTCTCCGCGGACAAGTTCTTTAACTTTTCCCGCGGCTGCGATTGTGGTGAGGATTTCATTGGGTGCTCCCGTAAAGAAATCGGTTTCTGCAAGTACTGGTTCGTGTGCCATAGCAACCATGACGGTACTACCCTTTATGTATGAATCGAAACGAGATCGTCTGGACAATTGTTGTGGCGGCGGGGTCTGGTCTTCGATTTGGTAGTGCCAAACAATTTGAGACCATCGGCGGGAAGAAAATCGTCGATTGGGCTGTTGACGAGGCTTGGAAACATTCGGCCGGGGTAGTGGTCGTGGTGCCCGTCGGACAAGTGTCCGGTGCTGGGCAAGTTGAAGGTGGAAACACGCGTAGTGAATCGGTGCGTCGAGGTCTTGCTGCAGTTCCCGATACCGCAACGATTATTTGTGTGCACGATGCCGCACGTCCATTTGCGAGCCCCGCAGTGTTTCAACGTGTGATCTCTGCAGTCGTAGATGGCGCAGATGCTGCAGTGCCTGGTGTGGCCGTGGTGGACACCATCAAACAAGTCAATGAATCCAATGTGGTGGTCGCAACTCCTCGAAGAGAAACTTTGCGTGCTGTGCAAACTCCTCAAGCATTTCGTGCGGAATCTTTACGTCGTGCACACACAAGCGGCGGCGAGGGCACAGATGATGCCACATTGATTGAAAAGATGAATGGGGAAGTTGTTGTTGTGGAAGGTGAGATTGTGAATCGAAAAATCACCACACGAGAAGATCTTGAATGGGCGGTGGCGCATGCGCATCATCTTTTGGAAGGCGAAGTGTGATGATTGATATTCGCGTCGGACAAGGTTTCGATATTCATCGTTTCGCAGATGCGCCCATTGAGGGTCGCGTGTTGATTCTGGGTGGTGTTGCATTCCCTGGAGAACCTGTCCTTGTGGGTCACAGCGATGCAGATGTGGTGGCCCATGCAGCCGCAGATGCTCTGTTAGGTGCTGCGGGACTTGGAGATATTGGTCAGCACTATCCCGATACCGATCCGCAATGGAAAGGTGCTGATTCGTTGGCGATTCTCAGCGATGTTGCCCACAAAGTGCGTGCATTGGGATGGCGCATTGGCAACATTGATTGCAGTGTTGTGTGTGAATCACCACGAATCGCCCCCGTTCGCGACACAATGGTGCAACGGTTAACTGATGCAGTCGATGCGCCTGTCTCAGTAAAAGGTCGTCGCGCCGAAGGTCTCGGCGCTGTCGGAAGAAGCGAAGGCATTGTGTGCTTCGCCTCGGCAGTCATCATCAAGGAGTCGTAGTTCACCATGGCACCGCGCAAGCCCCCAAAATCTCCCAAAGTAAACACAGGCAAGCCTGGACGTCCTGCAGGTAGTCGCAACTCTGGCAGTCGTGCAGGAAGCCGCACTGCGTCAACACGTGGTCCAGAGTCAAGTGGTGGTCGCTCGGGCGGGCGTACCTCTACACGTGGAGTCGTGAAGCGCACCGGTGGTGGTGCGCCGAATCGCGATGGTCGCCCTCGTACTGCGCCAGTTGCCAAAGGTTTAGGTGGCGAACAGATTGAAGGTCGGCAAGCAGTTCGAGAATTGCTCATTGGTCAAAAGCGCAAAGTGAAAGAAATCTGGATGGCAGCAGATATTGATCCTGCTCCCATTCTCGATGACATTGAACAGATTGCAGATGCTGCACGCGTCCCCATTCTTGAAGTACCACGACGCAAGTTGGAAGAAACTGCACGTAGCGAAGCACCACAAGGAATCATTGCTTTTGCGCAACCACTAGAGGAAGCGTCATTTGCGGACATGTTGAAGACTCACCACGGCGTGGCACCATTTCTTGTTGCCGTCGACGGCGTGACAGATCCGGGCAACCTAGGTGCGTTATTGCGTTGTTGTGATGGAGCTGGTGTCACTGGTGTGGTGTTGCCGAAACATCGAGCAGTGCATGTGACACCCACGGTGGCAAAATCATCTGCCGGAGCCGTCGAGCATGTGCCGATGACATTGGTGTCTGGGTTACCCACAGCCATTCAGCAAATGCGCGACAAAGGAATCTGGGTAGTGGGACTGGATGATTCAAGCCGGGACACCTTGTTTGATATCGGCAAGTTGGCCACAGATGGAATCTGCATCGTGCTGGGAGCCGAGGGCGCAGGTCTGTCGCGGTTGGTCAAGGAACGCTGTGACACCATCGTGAGCATTCCCATGCTGGGCCAGGTGTCCTCCTTGAACGTCTCGGCCGCCGCCGCTTTGGCTACTTATGAAGTCACGCGTGTGCGAATGGCAAGTCGCGCCTAGGCTTACAACCCTCGCCGGGTTAGCTCAGTGGTAGAGCAACGCACTTGTAATGCGTAGGCCGTGGGTTCAACCCCCACACCCGGCTCCATGTCTTGGTCTGCAGACATCTGTTTCTGTTGCCCCGTAAGGGAAACAGGGGTGTCATACCGCATTGTGCATCCAGCAACTACCGTGGAGGCGTCTCCACAATCTCCTCGGAGGACTTGTACATCATGAGCCAGCAACGCCCACGCGCTTCGCGTCCATCTTTACCTTCAGCTTCCAATGGCACCCTTGGTGCCGTTGTGGCAGTGGTGGCCCTTCTTCTCGGTTTCCTCATTCTTCGCGATGTGCAGGCCGACGGCGGAAGCGCAACAATCACAACTAAACCACCCACCGAGACTCTTCCAGGTGGCGAACCCGTTGACCCGAACGTCACTACAACAACTGTTTTTTCTATCAACGGTTTCAAGATCCAGGTTGCTAACGCATCGGGTCTTGCAGGCAGCGCTGGCGAGATGACATTGAATCTGCAGAAGGCCGGCTATGTCGTACAGCCCGCAGCAAACGTTGCAGCAGGAACAGCAAAGCGATCGAAAACAGGCGTGTTCTATTTGGCAGGCTGTGAAGCCAATGCACAAAACGTGGTGGATGTTCTTGGTGGCGGAGCGGACTTAGCGGCAATGCCTTCACCTATTCCTACCGAAACCGGCTCTATCGGTGAAGCCTGTGTGTTGATTCTTCTGGGTACCGATTTGGCCAACAAGCCACTGCAAGGAATTGTGGGTGGTGGCGAAGGTCAGGCTGCAACAACAACAGTTGCACCCACCACTACTGCTCCTTCGGAGTAGTCAAAATCTCAATCGCAATCTGTTCAATAGATTGCAGCACCTGTTGGTGTGCAATGTCGTGTCCAAATCGTTGCACCAAACTCGACACGGGTAGACCAGAGAACAGAGCGTGATCACACGCAGGGTCAATGTCTCCCACAATTGCGTGAACGGGTGTGCCCACATTGCATGCATATCGCATCACTTCGCCTACCACTTTGCCGTCGAAACTTGTGTCGTCGAGTAAACCTTCACCGGTGATGATGAGGTGGTGTTGCTTCACTGCTTCATCAAATCCTGTTTCTTCCGCAACAATGTCAAAACCTGGAACTAATTGAGCACCTAGTGCAGCGAGTGCTCCTGCCAAACCACCCGCTGCACCCGAACCAGAAATTGTGGTGACATCCACGCCGAAGTCTGCGTGGTAGCGCGCAGCAAGTTGTTGAAGACGTTGCGTC
>JBIKSB010000097.1:0-4554 GCA_044348855.1 Ilumatobacteraceae bacterium
GCGAATGCGAACGTCTCCGGAGCGGCGGGTGAGGCCATATTTGTCCACACATTCGGCCAATGGCACTGCATGCTTGCGTGTTATTTCCAAGGCATCTCGAAGTTGTGAGACCGTAAAGCCCTCAGGTGAGACTTGCCACAGTTTTTCAAGCTCAGGCCGTAACGATTCCAAAGTGTCACGGTGAAATGCCACTGCATCATGTTCAAACACCACACCTTGTTGCACCAACTGACGCACCACGTTGCGATCAAATTGTGCACTGGATGGACCAGTGAGTCCATCATTGCGAATCTGTTGTGCGAGTGGATGAGATGTGAGTGCATCAGCATCGCGTCGACGTGCAATACCCGCAGTCACCACAACATCTGGCAATAACGTGATGAGATCACGCTCAAAGGGTTGAAGCGTCGCTAAATCAAGTTCGCCATCTGTGTTCAACCGATGAGTGAGTGACTGCAGTGCAGATTCCACAACATTGGGAAGTGCAAACCATTGGCCGGCAACTGGCACAAGAGAAGTTCCTGTAAGCAGTTCTGCATCCACCACCGGAATAAAGCCACGACCTTCCATGATGGATTCCACAGTGCCAGTGGGTTGGGCACGTGAGATACGTAACTGGGGATCGATGTCGAGAATGACTCCGCCACCAATTGTTGAGTTGGTGCTCGTATCTCGCAGAAGAAAACGATCTCCAGGCGTCAGTGGAATGGGACGTTGCCATCGAAGACGAATCTTGCCGTGGGACGAAGCTTCGATTTCTTGTGATGAGATGACACGTACGGTGGCTGACTGAAAATCTGTTCCGATATGGACAGTAAAACTGCCGCGATGATTGAGGGGACGTGTAAGCGTGGGCAAGGTGTGAAGTGATGCATCACACACTGTGGTGGTGCGCCATTTTCCAGGAGCCACAAGCGCATCTCCACGCATCAAAGTCTCAGTGTCTACACCTACAAGATTGACAGCACAGCGCGTTCCGGGGTCACACGTGTGCACAGTGGCGCCATGCACTTGAATGTCACGGACGCGAAGTGGCTCACCTGTGCGAGCAAGAACGAGTTTGTTGTCAACATGTAGTGGCGCAGTGTCAAGTGTTCCCGTTACTACGGTGCCCGCGCCTTTCATTGTAAAAATACGATCAATGAATAACCGTGGTGCATCTGGACGTATGGAGCGCTGACTCATGCGTGTCAACGCGGTGAGAGCGCGCACAAGATCGGGGAGACCTTCTTCTGTGACGATGGAGGTTTCGATGATTTCTGTCCATGAAATAGTGCTCGAGCTCAATCGCTCCCGAATTTCAGTGATGCGCACCTGGCGTTCTGATGCATCAACGCGGTCACATTTTGAAAGCGCAATGACGCCATGGGTGATTCCTAAGACCTCGAGAATTCCAAGGTGTTCTTCCGTCTGAGGCTTCCACCCTTCGCCTGCATCAACAACTAATAACGCAATATCTACTCCACTTACCCCAGAGATCATGGTCCGTATGAAATCCGTGTGTCCTGGAACATCAATAAAACTCAGTGTCGCCCCAGAGTCGGTACTCATGTGGGCAAAGCCCAAGTCAATGGTCATGCCTTTGCGTTGTTCTTCTGCAAGCCGATCTGGATGCGTGCCTGTGAGTGCGCGGATGAGTGAGGATTTTCCATGGTCAACATGACCTGCAGTTGCGATAACTGCCATTGTTAGGCGAGTTGTTGCAGTGCATCAACGATGATGACGTCATCGTTGGGATGCACACTTCGCAGGTCAATAAATGTGGTGCTGTGGAGCGCGCGAGCGATCACGGGCAAGGGACGTGCGCGCAATGCCTCGCGGTGATCACCTGGAAACGCAATACCGCATGATGCAACAGTGGTGCCAGGTGCTGATCCGGCTCCCACAAGTGCATCCAAGTCAACAACATCACCGCGACCCACACGTTGCACTATTGATTCTGCACGTGTGCGCAGTGATTCAGTGGATTGGGTGAGCATGAACCAGAAAGGAATGTCTTCGCAGACCGTGCGTGCAGAATAGGACAACAAGGTTGTCTGGAGCATTTGCATGGTGTGGCTACCAGGACGCAATGCACGCATGAGTGGATGCGCCGCACATATCTCTACAAGGTCTTTGCGTCCCGCGATGATTCCGCATTGTGGGCCACCCAATAACTTGTCACCACTAAAAGTGACAAGGGCTGCACCATCGGCAAGCGCTTGTGTGGCGGCTGGTTCTTGAGTCAACCATTGCGGTACGTGAGGAAGATGCCCTTGCAGCCACGGACATGTGTTGTCCAGTAGGCCAGAACCAATGTCGGCCACAACAGGAACATCACAACTAGCTAGTTCGCGCACAGTGGTGTCTTCGGTGAATCCTTCAATGGAAAAGTTAGAAGGATGAATCTTCATTAACAATGCAATGTCATTGCGTGATGATGCAATGGCTTTTGTGTAATCACTGAGTCGTGTGCGGTTCGTTGTGCCGACATCAACTAGGCGTGCACCAGATTGTTCCATTACATCGGGGATACGAAAATTCCCTCCAATTTCAACGCTCTCGCCACGCGAAACTGCAACATCGCGACCATGAGCCAATGCAGCAAGGACCAACATGACTGCAGCTGCATTGTTGTTCACCACAATTGCTGCTTCGGCACCTGTGAGAGTGGCAACAAGTCGCGACACTGCATCGTGGCGAGATCCACGCTCGCCGGTGGCCATGTTGAATTCCACATTGTTGGCCCGCGACGTCTCTGAAAGACGCAGTGGCGCCCGACCTAAATTTGTATGGAGGAGAACTCCTGTTGCATTCACCACATCAACCAACAAACTGCGTTGTAATTCATGGGCATAGTTGCGAGCAGTCTCTAAGGCTTCGGTGGGTGTGGACTGAATGGCTCTGCGTGCGCAATCCACCAGTAATGCGTGTGGAAGAGAGATCTCCTGGGCCAGCGAACGAGCAAGCGCATCCACAGAAGGTGGGCGTGTGGGCTCGGTGGACATTGAATTCAAACTAGTAGTTTCGTGTCTATGTCTTCTAGTGCGCCTGCCATCAAATTGACTGAATGGACATCGTGTGGGGGATGTGCAGCAAAATGGGGCGCATCTTTATTGGCTGACATGGTTGCAGAGTTGCCCACTGGATTCGACACCTCTTTATTGGTGGGCCTTGCACCTTTCGACGATGCAGCGGTGTACAAGATCACCGATGACGTCGCATTGGTGAGCACTACCGATTTTTTTCCACCATTGGTGGACAATCCCTATGACTATGGCGCTATCGCTGCAGCAAATGCCTGCAGTGATGTCTTTGCCATGGGTGGTCGCGTGGTGTTAGCAGTCAACATCGCGGCTTTTCCTGAACAACTTCCTCGCGAAGTGATTGCGGAGATATTTGCCGCAGCATCGGACACCGTGGCTCAGGCGGGTGGAACAATTGCAGGTGGTCACACCATTCGAAATCCGGAACCTATTTTTGGTTTAGCCGTACAAGGAGTGGTGCATCCCCAGCACATCTTTAGAAAAGCGGGTGCACAACCAGGCGATGTTGCAGTGTTGTCGAAGCCATTAGGTACGGGGTTAGTTACTGCACAAGGAACCGATGCGCAGAAACAACAAGCCATTGCGGGAATGCGTACTTTGAATCGTGCGGCGGCCGAATCATTGAAGGCGCACGCTGATGTTGTCCATGCCGTCACCGATGTGACGGGTTATGGATTAGCCGGTCACGGTTGGGAGATTGCAGATCGCTCCGGTGTAGTGCTGCGCATTGATACATCGCTCTTGCCGTTATACGACGGGGCCCGCGACATTGCCCTTGCAGGACACAGAACTGGTGGCGATCCACGCAATCGGAACTACGTGGGTGAGCAACTTGTTGCCGATACAGACGATGCATCAGTTGCGCTGTGTATGGATCCCCAGACCTCTGGTGGTCTTCTTGCGGCGGTTCCTCCACAAGTGGCTCATCAATTGGTGCAACAAGGTGGTTGGACCGTTGTCGGTGAATTTGTTGACGGCACGCCCGCAATTCATCTGACTTCGTAGCGGTACCCTCTCGATCATGGCTCAATTGCGACTTTTTGCTCAGGCTCGCGAAGCCGCAGGGGTGGCTCAGGTGTCATGTGAAGGCCACACTGTAGAAGAGGTATTGCGTAACGCCATTGCGTTGTTTGGCCCTGCATTTGCTGAGGTGGTCCAGATGAGCAAAGTATGGGTGAATGGTGAAGAAGTGCCCCATGAGCACATCGTGCACAATAATGATGAGGTAGCGGTGTTACCGCCAGTATCTGGAGGCATGTGATGTCAGAGAACACACCATCATCAGTGGCAGATATCCGTGCACGCCGTCAGGCTCTTCAAGCTGAGGAAGATGCAATTTCTTTTGTACGTCGTTTGGCACAAGGTCGTCTTGATCTTGTACGTGATGAACAACGTCGACGCTCTCAAGGCACAGATACTCCTACCGCATCATTAGAGGAAAGGCTTGCTGAAGTTTTTGGGCAACAACATGGCGGCGGCAGCGCACGTCCTCCTCGTGAGACAAACGTTCCCGCGGATCATCATCTTG
>JBIKSB010000098.1:0-4520 GCA_044348855.1 Ilumatobacteraceae bacterium
ATGGTCAAACGAGGACCATTAATGGCTTTCACAGCCCCTTTTTCTTCCACAATGCCGGTGAACACACTGCCGAGGCTACAACCCGATGAATCACCCTTGGGGGGTTGTAGGGGCTGTGGACAACCTCGTAGCCTGAAGGGGTCCTCGCAGGCTCCGGCTCGCGTGTGATGTCATTGCCAAAGGTTGGCTATGACGCCCTCTCTCATCAAAGGAATAGAGGCCCACTATGTCGAAGAACGACACCATTGCCACATACCGTCAGCACGGTACCGACACGGGATCTCCCGATGTGCAGATTGCGCTCCTTACTGATCGCATCAACCACCTCACAGATCATTTGAAGGCTCACCCCAAAGATCACCACAGCCGTCGCGGCTTGTTGATGTTGGTGGGTCGTCGTCGCCGCATGCTCGACTATGTCCGCGATCGCGACATTGCTCGCTACCGCGAACTGTTGGCAAAGCTCGGCCTTCGCCGTTAAAACCACACGTCTTCTCACCGTCACCTTTTTGTTGTCGGTTGTCAGTCGAGAGTTCCGCGCCATGGGGCGGGATTGCCGACTGGGAACCGGCGTGTAGTGGGTGAAGAAGACATCACATAACAAAGGGAGTTCCCATGGCTGATGCCATTCGTGTTTCGGCACCCGTATCGGGTTCCGATAAGACCATGTCTTTTGAGACTGGCAAACTTGCAACCCAATCACAAGGTGCAGTCGTTGCATCTATTGATGGCACAATCGTGCTTGCAACCGCAAACGCCGCTCGCGGCGTACGTGATGGAATTGATTTCTTTCCACTCACCGTTGACGTAGAAGAGCGTGCATATGCAGCAGGAAAAATCCCTGGTGCATTTTTCCGCCGCGAGGGTCGCCCATCAGAGCAGGCAATCTTGACCTGTCGTTTGATTGACCGCCCACTTCGTCCGGCTTTCCCCGATGACTACCGCAATGAGACACAAATTGTGATCACTGTGGTGGGTGTCGATATGGAGAACCCACACGACGTCATCGCAATCAACGCATCATCTGCTGCACTCATGATCAGCGGAATTCCATTCGAAGGACCAATTGGTGCAGTGCGCATGGCGTACTCCCAAGATGGCGAATGGGTTCCACACCCCACCTATGCCGAAGGCAATAACGGAACATTTGAAATTGTTGTTGCGGGTCGTGAACTCGACAACGGCGATGTTGCCATCATGATGGTGGAAGCCGGTGGAACAGAGAAGTCTTTTGAGTTCTATGCAGACGGTGCGCCAAAGGTGTCCGAACAAGTCATCGCTGATGGTCTTGAGACCTCAAAGAAGTGGATTAAAGAATCCATTGCTCTTCAGCGCCAACTGGTTGCAAGTGTTATCGCAACACGTGGCCCCATCACGTCATTGGAGTACACGCCAGTGCGTGACTACAGCGACGAGATTTTTGCTGCAGTAGAGAAAGTGGCAACGCCAAAATTGGCTACAGCTATCACCATCGCATTGAAGGCCGATCGCAACGCTGCAACAGATGCAGCCGCGGCAGACACTGTTGCTGAGTTGTGTGCAGAAGGTGCGCCATTTGCCGGACAGGACAAAGCTGTGAAAGAAGCAGTGCGCAGCCTCACCAAGAAATTGGTACGTAAGCGCGTTGTGGAACAAGGCATCCGAATCGATGGTCGTGGTCCTCGTGATTTGCGTGCGCTCTCTTCTGAAGTGGGCACATTGCCCGCAGCACATGGAACAGGCTTGTTCCAGCGCGGTGAAACCCAAGTGTTAAACGTATGTACGTTGGCGATGCCTCGTATGAATCAGATGTTGGACACATTGGGTCCCGATAACGAAAAGCGTTACATCCACCACTACAACATGGCTCCATGGGCCAATGGTGAAACTGGTCGAGTGGGAACACCAAAGCGTCGTGAAATCGGACACGGTGCACTCGCAGAACGCGCATTGCTTCCCGTTGTGCCAAGCCAAGAAGAATTTGCGTATGCAATTCGTTTGGTGAGCGAAGTGTTGTCATCAAATGGTTCAACATCGATGGCTTCTGTATGTTCATCAAGCTTGTCGCTGATGGATGCAGGTGTGCCCATTAAGGCTCCTGTATCTGGTATCGCAATGGGATTGATTTATGCAGAGGGCAAGTACCTCACATTGACCGACATCCTTGGTGCCGAAGACGCTTTTGGTGACATGGACTTCAAAGTTGCAGGAACTGAAGATGCAGTAACTGCATTGCAGCTTGACACCAAGATCGACGGAATTCCTGCCGATGTATTGGCCGCTGCATTGCAGCAAGCACGTGACGCACGCATGGAAATTCTTGCGTCAATGAACTCAGCTTTGTCTGCACCACGCACCGAAGTCGCAGAGACTGCACCAAAGATTGTGTCCTTCACAATTCCAATGGACAAGATTGGTGAAGTCATTGGACCCAAGGGCAAAGTCATCAACACCATTTCTCAAGAGACCGGTGCAGACATTGCAGTGAGCGATGACGGCGCAGTCGGCATTGTCACCGTGGGTTCGCCGGACAACTTCCGCGTGGAAGATGCCAAGGCTCGCATTCTTGCAATTGTTGATCCTCCAACTGCAGAGCTCAATGCGATCTATGAAGGTCGTGTTGTCAGCACCACCAAGTTCGGTGCATTCGTCAACATCTTGCCTGGACGTGATGGTTTGATCCATATCTCCAAGTTGGGTAACGGACAGCGCGTGAACAATGTGGAAGATGTCTTGACTTTGGGTGATGTTGTTCGCGTGCGCGTAGACGATGTGGATGACAAGGGCAAAGTCAGCTTGACCCCAGTTGATGCTGACGGAAATGATCTTCCAGGTGGCGGCGGAGGCGGCGGTGGAGACCGTGGCCCACGCGAGCGTCGTGATCGTGATGATCGCGGTGGACGTGATGATCGCGGTCCTCGTAATCGTGATCGTGACCGTGGCCCTCGCGAACAGCGCGAACCACGCGAGTCTCGCCAAGATGGTCCAGTTGAAGTCTCCTTCGAAGATGAATTCGAGAGCGAACTTCGTTCTGAACTAGGCGATCTCGGTCCCGATACACGCAATGAGCGTGGTGGCGACCGTAATCGTCGCCGTCGCTAGAGACCTCCAACGACTACCGTTACTCCCATGATTCGTGTGGGAGTAGTTGGGGCCGCTGGCCGGATGGGTGCAACAGTGTGTGACGCTGTTGTGGCCGCAGAAGGACTAGAACTTGCCGCCGCTGTGGACATTGTCCACAGCGGCGGTCTTGTTCATGGCCTCTCTATTGAAAGCGATTTGAAGGCACTGGCCGATGCGCGATGCGATGTGGTGGTGGACTTCACTGTGGCAGATGCTGCACGCACCACATTGCCGTGGCTTGCACTACACGGCATGCATGCAGTGGTAGGCACAACAGGTTTTTCAGACGATGACATCGCTGCGTTTGGTGCATCCTTCACGGGCAGTAACTGTCTCATTGCTGCGAACTTCGCCATTGGGGCAGTGTTGATGATGAAGTTCGCCGAACAAGCAGCTCCCTATTTCGACACAGCAGAAATCATCGAGTTCCATCACAACGCAAAACAAGACGCACCTAGTGGCACTGCATTGGCAACGGCAGAGCGCATGGCCGCAGCTAGTCAAGAATGGGCAGCAGACCCCACCAGACACGAAGTTATTCCTGGTGCACGAGGCGGCCTTGGGCCCGCGGGAATCAGAGTGCACGGTGTGCGCATGGTGGGAATGACAGCATCACAAGAAGTGATCTTGGGTACCACAGGTCAAACACTTACCATTCGACATGACTCACACGATCGCGTGAGCTTTATGCCTGGTGTAGTTCTTGCATGTCGGAAAGTTGCAGATTTGCCGCAACGTCTCACCATGGGAATTGACGCACTTCTCTAAACGAAAAAGCCCGCCTCGACAACATCGAGACGGGCTTTTTTGACGAGAGTGTTCTCGTCTTGGTCTTTACGAGAGTGCTTGAACAGCTGCGTCGTAGTTGGGTTCGCTACCGATATCGGCAACAAGTTCTGTGTGCAGAACTTTTCCTGATTCGTCTGCAACAACAACTGCGCGTGCAAGAAGACCATTGAAGGCACCTTCGTTCAAACGCACACCAAAAGCATCACCAAATCCTCCACGGAATGAGGATGCATTTTGAACATTGCTCAATCCCTCAGATCCACAGAAACGACCTTGTGCAAAAGGCAGATCTGCCGAGATGCAATACACCACTGTGTTATCGAGCGACGAGGCAATTTCGTTGAAGCGACGCACGCTTTGTGCACACGTGGGAGTATCGACACTGGGGAAGATGTTGAAGATGACTCGTTTTCCTGCAACATCGTTGTTGCCGAAATCTTGCAGGTTTGCCGCAGTCAAAGTGAATGAGGGAAGCGTCTGTCCAGGTTGTGGAAGATCGCCGACTGTGTTGACGGGAGTGCCGCCGAATGAGGTTTGTGCCATGAGCCGAAGCCTACGCCACAGTTGGGCTCATGCTTCAGGGGCGCCAGGAGATTTGCGACGAGAGGCCTGAAAGAAGGAAAGTCCGA
>JBIKSB010000099.1:0-4517 GCA_044348855.1 Ilumatobacteraceae bacterium
ACTTCGCGGAACGTAATACAGCCCACGTTTTCCATGGCACCCATTGCAAAATCGGGCAATGCGATGAGGTCTACTTTTTCTCCGGGGTATGCAATGCCGTAATAGTTCTGGAACCATTCCAACGCAAAGGCACCAATTTCTAGACCAAACGCAGTGAGATGAGATTTGCCAGGCACATGCACCACGCGCAGTGGCACATCACCCACCATCACTGGTGGGGTTGCCTCAAGAGGACCCACTACAAAAGCCACCAAGTAGGTGGACATGATCATGGTGTCGGAGAACCACACTCGCACAGTGCCATCACCACGATCTTCGCGTCGCACTTCTGGACTATTGGAGATTGCTAACAAGTCTTCGCGCACAGTGAGATCAACGGCAAAGACAGCTTTGAAATCAGGTTCATCAAAACATGGGAATGCTCGTCGACAATCTGTGGATTGCATTTGTGTGGTGGCAATGGTTTGGGTTTTGCCTGCATCGTCGACGAATGTGGATCGATAAAACCCGCGAAGTTTGTCATTCAAGATTCCCGTGAACGAAATACCAATCTCTATCTCGCCAGGAGCAGTGTCATGTGTGATGACAAGTCGTTCTAAATCTTCAACTAATTGCCATGGGCAGTCACGTCCGTTAACCGTGACCGAATGAATTGTTAACTCAATGGCATTCAGAACAATCTCGCGAGTGGCCTTTGTTGCAGTGGCCGAAATAGTCACAATGCCTGTAAACGATGCCTCATCAAGTTGGGGGGCGAGAGAGACCTTGTAGCGCGAAGGCACAACGGTGCGGGGCAGGCGATGGGGATTGTCGAGATGGCTCACTCGATGAAGGCTAGTGGTGGGTGCGTGCGGACTACGGTGGTGAATCGTGCCACGCCAACATCCCTTCACCGCCCATGTTCCTGCCCTTACCAACAAGGAAGGAATCCTCTACGACGTTGTGGGTATTGGTAACGCCCTGGTGGACATGATTGCCATGGTGGATGATGCGTTTTTGACCTCACAGTCCATGATCAAGGGTTCGATGGCTTTGATTGAAACCGATCGTGCAGTGCAGCTCACTGCGGCTGTGGGTTCCACTACGCGCACAAGTGGTGGCTCTGGTGCCAACACCATTGCTGGCATTGCAAGCCTTGGTGGAGAGGTGGCCTTTATTGGCAAAGTCTCTCATGACGACTTGGGTCAAGAGTTCGCCTCCGACATGGTGTCGATGGGTGTGCAATTTCTCTCAGGTGGCCCAGCAAGCGACATCCCGACGGGACGCTGCATTATTGCGGTCACCCCTGATGCACAACGCACAATGAATACATATCTGGGAGTCTCCACGCTGTTGGCTTTTGATGACCTTGATGCATCGGTGGTTGCTGCTGGCGCAGTGTTGTATCTCGAGGGATATCTGTTTGACCGCGATGAAGCAAAACATGCATTTCGCCAGGCTGCATCACTTGCCCATAGCCATGGTCGAGTGGTTGCGCTCACATTGTCTGATGCATTCTGTGTAGATCGCCACCGCAGCGATTTCCGCGCACTTGTGCGTGACGAGATTGATGTGTTGTTTGCCAATGAAGATGAATTGAAGTCACTGTATGAAGTGGATGACTTCGACGAGGCAGTTGCGTTGCTGCGTCATGATTGCCATATTGCAGCAATCACTCGTAGCGAAAAAGGTTCTGTGATTGTGACCCGTGATGATGTGCACGCAGTGCCGGCTGCACCCGTTGATGCTGTAGTGGACACCACAGGCGCGGGAGATTTATTTGCCGCCGGATTCCTGCGCGGTCTCACTCAGGGCAAAGATTTCACTAGTTGTGCACGCATTGGTGCAATTGCCGCCGCAGAAGTGATCTCACATGTGGGCCCACGCCCATTAGTGCCACTTATTGATCTGTTGCCCGCCGACTTGCGATAATCCGGGCGGTATCACCGACTTTATTGTTGGCGGCCGCGTTCCATAATTTTGGCGCGGCGCTCGGCAACTTTCTTGGGGTCAAATTGTTCGCGTCGCCATTGAGCACCAGCTTGTGATTCAAACTCCCAATCTTGTTCTTCTTGCACATGGTGTGCGTAGGTGGCACGAATATTGCGCACACCATCTTGTTCGTTACCAATGATGTCACGGGCAATTTGTCGTGTGAAAGGCATCAACTCGTCATGTGGCACCACATGATTCACCAATCCAAATGCAAGAGCTTCATTGGCGAGCATGAAGTTTCCAGTGAAGCTCATCTCTCGTGCGCGCCGCACTCCAATTGCTTGCGGAAGAAGCACTGTCAGACCCCACCCTGGCATCACACCTACACGTGAATGTGTGTCGCCAAACTTTGCGTGCTCTGATGCGATGAGAAAGTCACAGTTCAACGCAAGTTCGAAGCCACCAGTGACAGCTGCGCCATTAATTGCACCGATGAGAGGTTTCACAAGGTTGGGGAAAGGCCCGCGTGCGCCTGTTGAGTTTTTGCCACCATCTGCGCCGGTGCCGCGCAGGTTGTCGGCAGTATCGCCGAGTTCTTTGAGGTCAAGTCCTGCACAAAACACTGGGTCAGAGCCAGTGAGAATGATGACGTCCACGTTGTCGTCTGCGTCGGCTTGTTGCATCAGTTGTGGCAGAAGGCGCAGAACCTCTGTGTTGAGGGCATTGCGCGCCTCAGGCCGATTGAGGGTCAATGTGGCGATGCGTTCAGATACCTCGTAGGTGATTACTTCAGTCATGGTTTCACCGTAGTCATTGGGCACAGCAGCAATCTCACTCAACGGGAACTGCAGTGAAGCGGTGTGCGAGACTGTGTGTATGAGCCTTGTCACCGTCACTATTACTGATTCCGTTGCCACCTTGACACTCAATAATCCAGATGAGCGCAACACATTGACTGCGCCGATGGTTGCCGAGATCACAGCTGCTATGGATGAGATTGAAGCAAACCCAAATATTGGCGCATTGATTGTGACGGGAGCCGCCCCAGCATTTTGTGCGGGCGCCAACTTAGGAAATCTTGCCGAAGCAACAGGGGAGAGCCTCGGGGTGATCTATGAAGGGTTCTTGCGTATCGCGCGTAGCCCATTGCCCACCATTGCTGCGGTGAATGGTGCCGCAGTGGGAGCTGGGATGAATCTTGCGTTGGGATGCGATCTTCGTATTGCTGCGCGTCGTGCAAAGTTTGATACGCGTTTTCTCCAGATTGGTATTCACCCAGGCGGTGGACACACATGGATGTTGCGTCGCATTACAGGCCCACAAGCTGCATTTGCCACCGTTGTCTTTGGCGAGATTCTCGATGGTATGGAAGCAGAACGCATTGGTCTTGTCTGGAAGTGTGTGGAAGATGATCAATTGCTTGTTGAGGCGCAACGACTTGGCGCCCGCGCCGCAGAGGCACCACGGCCATTGCTGGAGAGCGTGAAAAAGACCATCAAAGACATGGCAGATGTGCAGACACATCCAGAAGCTGTGGCCAGAGAGTTGGAACCACAACTGTGGAGTACGCGCCAGCCGTGGTTTGCCGAGCGTCTTGCTGCATTGCAGAAAAAGATCTCAAAGAAGTAGTTCTGTAGAGATGCATGACGAATCATCTTCAGCGTTGACCTCTACGCTGTAATTCTGTGAAACGTCGCATCTGGAGTATCTGTGTAGTGAGCCTTTTGGGGCTTGCTGTTGTTGCCCCAGCTGCACAATCTGCACCCAATAGCTCTCCGTGGCATCTCGATCGCATTAATCAACGCAGTGGCCCATTGGATGGAAATGTTGACATGGGCGCACTCACCGGCGCGGGCGTCAATATCTATGTCGTCGACTCTGGAGTGTTGCCCACACACGAACAATTTGGTGGTCGTGTTGTTGCTGGAGCAGATCCGGTGTCATCCACTGGTGAATCGGTGATTGAGCCACGTGCGAGTGACTGCGATGGTCATGGCACACATGTTGCTGCACTTGCTGCTGGTTCAACTGTGGGTGTGGCACGTGGAGCAACAGTGATTGCAGTACGCGTGTTGAATTGTGGTGGAGACGGCACTGTAGACAATGTTGTTTCTGCGTTGAAGTGGATTCGTTCGCATCATGTCTCTGGCAAGGCCGCCATTGTGAACCTCAGTTTGGGAGTTGATCGCAACGATGATGGTGCAGCAATCGATGCTCAAGTGACCGAGATGCTCGCAGAGGGCATTGTGGTCACGATTGCTGCAGGAAATGGCAACCAAGATGGGGTTCCCTATAACGCCTGTGATATTTCACCTGGCCACGTGCCTGGTGCATTAACTGTTGCGGCATCAACGTTGGCCGATACCGCTGCGTCGTATGCAAATGGTGGCCCCTGCGTAGATCTTTATGCGCCAGGTGGGGATGCAAATGCGCGCATTTTGTCGGCGTGGAAATCAGGTAATACTGATTATTCCAACGATGTGGGAACTTCCATGGCGTCACCGTTGGTGGCAGGGTATGCAGCTCTTCTTGCGCAACAACAACCCAGTTTGTGTGGGACACAAATCTCCGATGCGATAGTGCAACGCGCTACTCCTAACGCA
>JBIKSB010000100.1:0-4505 GCA_044348855.1 Ilumatobacteraceae bacterium
TGCTGCATGCATTTCATCCACAAGTGCAACAAATGAGTTGATTCCTTTAACTGCAGCACCGCCTACACCGGCCTCAGGTGCGCGACGCATTGCTTCAATAAATGACACCGACTGAGCTGCAGCAAATGCATCTAACTTTCCGATGCTTGTATCACCAATGCCACGCTTGGGCACATTAAGCACGCGCTTAATGCTGATTTCATCAAGCGGATTGGCTCCAGACTTGAGATACGCAATGGCGTCTTTGACTTCTTTGCGGTCATAAAACTTCGTTCCACCCACAACCTTGTAGGGAATGCTGGCACGCATGAGTGCTTCTTCAATAGAACGGCTTTGAGCATTGGTGCGATACATGACAGCCAACTCGCCCCAAGTGCGCTGATCTGAGTCGTGAATATCTCGCGCAGTGCGTGCAACCCATGATGCTTCGTCGTATTCATCTTCGGCGAAGTAGCGCACAATGCGATCACCATCACCTGCAGACGTCCACAAATCTTTAGGACGACGACCTAGATTCTGAGAAATGACAGCATTGGCTGCAGACAAAATGGTTTGAGTGCTGCGATAGTTCTGTGCGAGCACTACAACCGTGGCTTCGCCAAATGCATTTTCAAACTCCTCAATGTTGCGCATGTCGGCACCACGGAATTTATAAATGCTTTGGTCGCTATCGCCCACGACACACACGTTCTTGTGCTTCTCGCCCAGCATCAACACAATTCTGTTTTGTGCTTGGTTGGTGTCTTGATATTCGTCAATGAGGATGTGCTGAAAACGTTCTTGGTAGTAGCGCAATACATCGGGATGTGACTCAAACAATCGCACCACGTTCACTAACAAATCATCGAAGTCCATTGCGCCGGCGCGACGCATACGTGCTTGATACTCGCGATAGATCTCTGCATGACGACGGGCGACGATGTGCTCGGCGGTGTCGTGTGCGCGCGCGGTACCCACTAACTCGTTCTTCCACAAACTGATTCGTGATTGTGCACCACCGGCGGGAAACTTTTTCGGGTCAAGACCCATATCGCGAATCACATAACCAATGAGTCGCTTGGAATCTTGCGAATCGTAGATGGTGAACTGCTTGGGATATTCAATGGCTTCTGCATGTTGGCGAAGGATGCGTACGCACGTTTTGTGAAAGGTGGTGACCCACATGCTCTTGGCAACAGGGCCCACTAAATCTGCGACGCGATGACGCATCTCCTCTGACGCCTTATTGGTAAAGGTGATTGCCAAAATGGAAGAGGGATGCACGCCCTGTGAAATCAACCATGCAATGCGTTGTGTAAGAACGCGTGTTTTTCCTGAGCCGGCACCCGCAACGACCAAGAGTGGGCCGCCCGGATGGTAGACAGCTTCTTCTTGATCTGGGTTGAGGGGCACTGCTCCGCCAAGCGAAGCATTTTCAGGCATATTCATGACCCCGCCATTGTAAATGCGGGCTGTGTCGTGTGTAGGTGAACGACGATTGCGTTATTTGCGTGCTTTGATGCGAATAGGCAACTGACGTGGTCCGCGAACTTGACCTGTGCTCCACACCATTTCTTCTGATGTGTTCAGTTCAAAGTCAGGGAAACGCTCAAGGAACACTTCTACTGCGACGTTCATTTCCAAACGGGCAAGGTTCGATCCCAAACAACGGTGAATTCCCAAACCAAAAGCGGCGTGACGATTCTCTTCACGATCGATGATGACTTGGTCAGGATTTTCAAACTTGTTCTCATCGCGGTTTGCTGCGGGGAAAGGAAGAAGAACCCAATCTTCTTCTTTCATCTGCACACCGTGGAATTCGTAATCTTGCTTCACCAAACGTGCCATGGTCACTGGTGCATATGCACGCAAGAACTCTTCAATTGCCATTGGCAACATCTCGGGGTTCTCCACCAAACGGCGACGATCAACTGGGTTTGTAGCGAGGTGCCAAATGGAGTTACCAATGCCACTCCATGTGGTGTCGATACCAGCGACCATCAACAAGATGATTGTTCCTGCAACGTGCTCACGAGACAACTTGTTGCCCATGATCTCTGCTTGCAGCAAGAAGCTAATCAAGTCATCACGTGGATTCTCAATGTGATCGTCAATTGCTTTTTCGAGGTACTCATTAAGTGCCAAGAACACAGGCTCACGCTCTTCGCGTGATTCACCAATGCCGGCCAAGATGACGTGTACCCATGAACGGAAAATGTCACCATCTTCTTTTGGCAATCCAGCCATCGAAGCAATGATCATCACAGGAATGTGCTGTGCGTATTCCTCCGCAGCATCAATCAACTCTTTGTCGCCCATCTTGTCGATGAGGTCGTGACACATCTGTCGAATTTCATCACGCAAAGGATCAATCTTCTTAGGAGCAAACGCAGGCAAAAGAATGCGTCGTGCTTCCTGGTGGAAAGGAGGATCAGATGTGATGGGGGGCGCGCCACCAATTGGTGCGGGCAATGCATCGGGCACTTCGCTGGGCTTCAACTGACCCACAACAACGCTGCGGCTGGTGAAGTGTTCGGTGTCGTATGCAATCTCGTGCACCATCTCGTTTGTAAGTGGCAACCATGTGCCGCCATAACGCTCGGTGTGTGCAATTGGGCAACCTGCAGCTTTGAGGTCTTCCCAGATTTTGTAAATGTTGGCGTTGTATTCAGGTGCGCCATGATCGAAGTCGGTTGCCCAGTCAGTGACTGGTCCGTACACGGTGTCAGTCATTTCTTACTCCTCAATTGAAATTGCGAACTCGGGACAATTTGCAACAGCAAGTCGTGCTTTGTCTTCAAGACCAGCAGGCACATTGCCATCGTGTAATTCAAAAGCGTTGCCGAGATCATCGACATCGAATAATTCGGGAGCCAACGCATAACAGCGGTTATGGCCTTGGCATTTGGCAGAGTCAACGTGTACACGCATGGTTGTATCCTATGTCACAGGAGAAGAAAATTCACCATGGAAACTTCCGCTTTTGTTGTTCTGCTCCCCCCCTCTGAAGGCAAGGCCGAGGGTGGGCTTCCAGACACCTCTTGGGACCCGTACAGCGGAGCCTTCGGCGGAGACCTAGGCGAATTTCGCGCCGATGTTGCAGCCACTTTGGCCAAGGCCAAAGGCGGTTCCGCCGCACTTCTGGGCGTTTCGGGCAAGCATTTGGCCCGTGCTCAGGAAGCAAACCGAGCCCTTGTGGGTTCTCCCACCTTGCCCGCATGGCAGCGCTACACGGGAGTGGTGTGGGACCACCTCGATCTCGCCTCTCTCACGGCGGCCAAGAGAAAGCCCTTGCTCAGTCGCATTGTGGTTCCCTCGGGCATGGCGGGCCTTGTACGCGCCGATGACCCACTGCCTGACTACCGACTCAAGATGGGCGCACGATGCGCGCCATACGGGTTGATGTCCACGTGGTGGCGCGACGATCTCACTGCATCTCTTGTGAAGTTTTTGCGCGGACGCATTGTGGTTGATCTGCTCCCGCAAGAACATCGCGCCGCATGTGACTGGTCGATGGTGGACAACGTGGTGCGTGTTGACCTGGTGTCGCGCACAGGTGGAGTTGTGGGTGGACACAACGCCAAAGCTGCCAAGGGTCTACTTGCGCGTCATCTGTTGTTGTCGAAGGGAACAAAAATTGGACCTATGGTGTCGTCATTCCCACACAATGACTACATAGCCAAGGTTTCCACATGACATCACAAAATCTTTTTGATCTCACCGGCCGTACCGCAATCATTACTGGCGGCAGTCGAGGGCTTGGCCGCGAGATGGCACTTGCATTTGCAGAACACGGTGCAGATGTTGTGATTGCGAGTCGCAAGACAGAGAACTGCGAAGAAGTTGCAGAACTTGTTCGATCCACAGGCCGGCGCGCTCTTGCTGTGGGATATCACGCTGGTTCTTGGGATGATGCGCAGCGGTTAGCAGATGAGGCGATTGCAGAATTCGGCAGAATTGACATTCTTGTGAACAATGCGGGAATGTCACCTTTGTATTCATCTCTTGTAGATGTCACCGAAGAGCTCTACGACAAAGTTCTCGATGTCAATCTCAAAGGGCCATTTCGCTTGTCTGCTCTGATTGGCACTCACATGACAACACCCGATGCACACGGCCATATTCATGGAGGCGCAATCATCAATGTGTCGTCTACTTCTAGTCAACGTCCTTCTCCGAACGAAGTGGTCTATGGCGCAGCCAAAGCAGCAGTGAACACTTTGACGGTGGGTTTGTCACGCACGTATGGCCCCCATGTGCGTGTGAATTGCATCGTGCCAGGCCCTTTTCTTACAGATATCTCAAAAGCGTGGGATCTCGAACAGTTCAATCAACGTGCAAAGGCCGCGTACTCACTTCAACGAGGCGGCCAACCGCATGAAATTGTGGGGGCTGCGCTGTACTTGGCAAGTGATGCCAGCAGTTACACCACTGGAATGTTGCTGAATGTAGATGGCGGGCCTCGTTGAGGCTCAGTGCAATTTTTGTGTGAGAAAATCCAACACTTTTTGCACGCTTGCCTCATC